>CAZZKY010000129.1:0-30232 GCA_964654765.1 uncultured bacterium
CTTCCCTCATATATTCAATTCTGGGTTTATGTTGAAGTTTAAGAAAAAAGCAGGTGCCAGGAAGTAAGACCGCGGTCACGCCATTTTCTTTCAAAATTTCGATGTCCTCTTCCGTTGTGAGTTCCATATGTTCGACAGAGACTACAGAGAATTCTCGGGCTAATTTGGCAGCGCCCGTGTATGAGAGTTCATCGATATGCATTTTTATTTCGTATCCATGTTTTGTTGCAGCTTGTAAAATTTCTCGTGCTTCATCAACGGTAAATGCTCCTTTGTCTATAAAAATGTCAATGAATTTAGCTTTTCCTGCAAAAGCGGGGATCATCTTCTCTTTTATCTCTTTTACATAAGTCTTTCGATCGTTCTTATATTCTGGAGGAATTGCATGAGCTCCAAGAAAAGTTATCACGATGTCGGCTTCGTCTCTGTTTTTAAGCATTTGAGCAACTTTAATAATCTTCTCTTCTGTTTCTAAATTTAACCCATAGCCCGATTTTATCTCTACAGTTAGAGTACCATTATTTCTCATTTCTATAAGTCTCTGGTGGGAAACTCTAAAAAGGTTTTCTGCTGAATCCTGTCTCGTGAGCTTCACGGTGTAATTAATTCCCTTTCCCTCTGTCAGTAGTTCCAAATATTCTTTGCCTTTAAGTTTTGCGAGGAATTCCTCATGGCGGCAGCCTGAGTAAATGAGGTGGGTATGAGGGTCAACGAAGGCTGGAATCACGGAATTTCCACCTGCGTCAATAATCTGGTGCTTTGTTTTTGTAGAATATTTATCTTCTATCTGCTTTCTTTTGCCGAATTCGACAATTTTTCCATTATCTATGGCAATTGCGGCATCAGAAAGAGTTTCTAAACTGTCTTCTTTAAAATAGACCAGTTCCCCTATGTTTGTTATGATCAAGTCAACCTTCATAGTGGTATTTGTCAAGAAGTTCCTGAATTAAAAGGGCCCTCATTTCAGCTTCCTTGTTAAGGTCGTCCTCCGAAACGCCGTAATACACTTTAATATGGTAGGGCAAAATTCTGAAAAAGACTTCGTTAAAAAATCCAGGATGAATTTCCTTTATATAACCAAGATCAACGCCAATTCGAAGGTTTGATAGATGCTCATAGGTTTCCATTAAACTCAAAAGCCTTGCACTCTGCAGGATAGCATAGGATTTATAAATTCTATCTTCCACCTCTACAGGCCTATCAGCGTAAATCAGGTTCCTTAGCTGATTCTCAAGCTCTACAATTTCTTCCAAAGCCGATGCCATCTTTGACATTGTTTCACTAAAGGTGTCAAAGAAAGAAGTGATTTTTAACTGTACAAAGGCGCCGTAGGTCTGAATCGCTGTGTCCATAAGGCCGGAAAGAACAATGAGGTTTTTCTGAAGAATCTGTGAAAAGTTTTGTATCTGCCCGAGTAAGAAAATTGCTGGAATGTGGACAAGCGCTGAGATGCTTAGAGCATGTCCAAGGTATCTTGGTGATGATGTAAGATACCCAACACCTTCTTTAAATGCAAAGTTTAAAGTTTTGTCAAGAAGGGCGGCATAAATCTGAGATTCTTCGCCAATCTCGTGCATTTCGGAGTAAGCCCCCCTGAAAATGAGTTTTATGTGGTCCCTTTCGTTTATTCTGATAATGTGGCGTTCACTTTCGTCGAATATTAGGGTTACGTTTCTCTTTTGCAAACCTTCTGCTCCCAGAATCCCCCTTTCGTAGAGGATCATGGTAAGTTCGGCTGCTACCTGTTGGATTTCCACAAGGCTGTAGTTATTTTCCCACATTGGAAGTTCTTTTGCGACCTCTATTACTTTATCACGGATTTGGTTGAGCTCTTGCACAGATAATTTATATGGGAACTTGTAACCGTCTATGTTTCTATAGTATTTGTAAACCACAAACTGAACGATATTCCCGTTGGTTTCAGAAAAGAAGTCAGGGACCCTTTCTATGATTTTTAGGATATCCATTTTAGTATGTTTTCAAGTTTTTTTATACGGTCTCTGACTTTTATGGCCTCTTTGAATTCCTCACGTTCTTTTAGCTCCTCCAATGCCTGTTTCAACTTTTGCAGTTCTGATTCAACGAACTGGGTGAAGTTCTCGGTTTTGAGCCTATCACCGTTGAAGTAAGAGCGGTGTACGATCTTGTGAAAAACCTCTTGGAAGTAGGGAAGAAAATACTCGTAGCATGTGGAACAACCCATTAAAAATTTGTTTCGAAAGTCTCTAAGAGTTGTTCCACAAACCCTACATTTTATGAGGGTTTCTTGAGGTATCATTTCCTCTTCCGGTATGACCCTAACGCCATTCGCAAGCTCTTCTGCACATTCTCTGCACAGGAAAAGAGTTACAATATTGCCTTCAACATATTCCTTGAAGGTAATCTCTGCTTCTCTTTTATTGCAGCGATTGCACAACATTAGATTGACTCAAGATACGCTTTAATTTGGTTGTAAATACCCTCTTCATCGAGCAGGTAAAGCCTCAGGATCTCTTCTCTTGAACCCTGTTCAATAAAGGTGTCGGGCAATCCGATATTATGAATATTCAATTTTTTCCCTTTCGATGTTTGTATGATGTATTCGTTGATTGCTGAGCCAAAACCACCAGGTAGATTTCCTTCTTCAAGGGTAATAATGGCCTTAGGAGAAGAGTCGATAATTTCACGAAGCATTCTCGTATCAAGTGGTTTAATAAATCTTCCGTTAATAACTGTAAGGTTAATACCTTCTGTTTCCAACCTTTTTCCTGCCGAAAGGGCTGGATAAACGGTAGAACCAGTCGCAATCACAACAACGTCTTTAAAATCTTTACCATGCAATTTTTCCCATGTTCCAATGGGAATGATTTCTGGAGATTCTTTAATTGGCACACCTTCGACTTCTCCCTTCGGATACCTTACAGTAATGGGACCCTCCTCATAGTAGAGCATAGTATACAGCATATCCACAAGTTCATCCTCGTCCTTTGGTGCCATTACGACAAAATTAGGTATGATTCTTAAGTAAGCATAGTCAAATACACCGTGGTGGGTTGCTCCATCTTCACCGACGAGGCCACCTCTATCCATAACTATTTTAACCGGAATTTTCTGGATGCCAACATCGTGTATAAGTTGGTCAAACGCTCTTTGAAGAAAGGTTGAGTATATACAAACATAAGGTTTTAAACCATTTAATGCGAGCCCTGCTGCAAAAGTTACCGCGTGCTGTTCTGCAATCCCTACATCAAAAAATCTATGAGGGAATTTTTCCCTGAATAGGTCGAGCCCTGTTCCTAATGGCATTGCAGCGGTTATGGCGACGACTTTGTCGTCTTTTTCAGCAATATCTACAATGGTTTGTCTAAAAACAGATGTGTAAGAAGGTTTAGTTGATTTTTTCAATGGTTTACCGGTTTCTTTATCAAAGGGTCCCAAGCCGTGGAAAAATTCAGGATTTTCTTCGGCAGGTTTGTAACCTTTCCCCTTTCGAGTTAAAACATGGATGAGGATTGGACCTGCCTTTACACGTTTTACTCTTGAAAAGGTTTCAATCAACTGTTCCAGATCGTGTCCATTGAGTGGCCCTACATATTCAATTCCCAGTTCTTCGAATAAAATCGTTGGTACTGCAAGACTTTTAAGGTTTTCCTTAATCTTCTTTGCCAGCTCCCTTAACCTTTTCGAAAGAAAACGAGAGGGTATCTTTTCAAGGAACTCCCACAATTCTTCTTTAGCTCGATAATACTTGGGAGATGTTACAATCTTGGAAAGATAATTGGAAATTGCACCTACATTCTCAGCAATGGACATTTCGTTATCGTTCAAAACTATAATTAGATCCTTTTGAAGGTGTCCAACGTTATTTAGTGCTTCTAAAGCCATTCCACCTGTCAGGGCTCCATCACCTACTATAGCGACTACTTTGTAATTTTCACCCTTTATATCTCTGGCAACAGCGAAACCGAGAGCGGCAGATAGGGCAGTTGATGCATGTCCTGCACCAAAGATATCGTGTTCGCTTTCGTTTCTTTTTAAAAACCCGCTGATTCCGTTGAGCTTTCTCAGAGTTTTAAACGCTTCCCTTCGCCCTGTGATAATTTTGTGAGCATAGGCTTGATGGCCCACATCCCATATAAGTTTGTCCTTAGGTGAGTCAAAAACGTAATGTAAAGCAAGTGTGAGCTCGATCGCTCCGAGATTGGGTGCTAAATGACCACCGTTTGTAGATACTACATCAACAATATACTCCCTTAGTTCTTGGGCAAGTTGATAGAGCTCTTTAATTGAAAGTTTCTTTATATCTTTGGGTGAATCAATTTTTTCAAGCAGTGCCATATTGTTATTTTAACCTTAAGTCTTCGTAACAGGAAAGAGCTGCAATGGCACCTTGTGCCGCCGCCACTATTACCTGTGCAACTCCCCCTGTGACGTCGCCCGCTGCGTAAACCAGTGGTATTGATGTTCTCATTTTAGAGTCCACTTTTATGTAGCCCCTCTGGTCCAATTCTACGCCAATAGATTTTGCGAGCTCACTTTGTGGTAGGAGTCCGACATATATAAATACACCATCAGCCTCAATTTCTTTTGCTTCTCCAGTTTCTTTGTCTATGAATTTTACACCTTTTACCTTTTCGTCCCCAAAAATCTCTGTTACCTGGACGTTTTTGATGTATTCTATACCAAGTTCAGAAATTTTCTTAACATAGGCATTTTCACACATATAACGGGGCATGTACTCAAGAATAGTTATCTTTTTGGCTATTCCGTGAAGGGTTATGGCAGCAACTGCACCGGAATTACCGCCTCCTATGACTACTACATTTTGATCTTTAAAAAAATACCCGTCGCAGGTAACACAATAGGAAACCCCTTTGCCGTAAAATTCTTGCTCTCCTTTGACATTTAAATGTTTATGAGTGGTACCTGTTGCAAAGATTATTGCACTTGATAGGAAATTGCCCTGTTCCGATTCGATAAAAAACTTCCCATCTTCTTTTTTCTCTATTTTAGAAATGGGTGACATTTCAATTATGGGAAGATAACTTTTCGCATGATCTTTCATTTTAGCAGCTAACTCTTCTCCTTTAATTCCGAAAAAGCCGGGATAGTTTTCTATAAAGGGCGCCTCTGCCGCTAAACCACCGGCGATTCCTTTATCAATGATTACGCCTTTCAATCCTGCACGAGTAGCGTAGATTCCTGCACTCAAACCAGCAGGTCCCCCTCCAATGATAACTACATCGACTTCTTCTGTCTCTTTCTTTTTACCGGCACCCGGCACAAACAGCATGGTTTAGCCTCCTTCTTATAGGCTTTAAAATTTAAGTATGGCTGACTTTCAAAATTTAATTATAAATCTGCTTAAAAAGAATTCAAAGGGACTTTCCTTTAACTCTATCAGGAAAAGATTGGGAGTTAAAGGAGCTGGAGTTAAGATATTGCAAAGAGATCTGAAAAGTTTAATTGATCAAGGGCTCGTTTACAGGGATGGAAATAGATACATTTCAGTTTCTTCAGGGACGGAGAAAGGGTATTTTCAGAGGTTTGCAGGTGGATTTGGGTTTCTCCTGCGAGAAGGCAGAGAGGATGTCTTTATCCCACCTCACGCAACAATGGGCGCAATGGATGGAGATTATGTATTAGTTGCTATTGTTAAGGAAAAGGAAGGTAAGAAGCCCGAGGGCAGGATAATTAAAATTTTAAAACGAGCTGAAAAGAGCTATTCAGGGACGATAAAAAAGAAAGGTAAACGCTACATTGTTGTTCCTGATGATAAGGCTCTATCATCGGAATTAGCTGTAGCAAAGGCAAGGAAAGAAGGGGTAAAACTAAAAGAGGGAATGAAGGTTGTTTTTAGAGTTAAAGAGAAATGGGCATATATTGAGGAAGTGATTGGCTTTGAGGATGATCCTTCGGTAGATTACAAGCTTGTAGTTGCCAAATATAAGTTAAAGGAAGATTTTCCGAAAAGAGTATTTAAGGAAATTGAAAGTGTTGTGATAGCTGATAAAAGGGAAGACTTAAGAGACGAGTACATCATAACCATTGACCCACGTGATGCGAAGGACTTTGACGATGCCATTTCCGTTAAGAAGGAAGGTAACCTTTACCTCCTTGGTGTTCATATTGCTGATGTTTCCGCTTACGTCCTCGAAGACAGCAAACTGGACAAGGAAGCGATGTCAAGAGGTTGTAGTACGTATCTGATCGACAAAGTCATTCCTATGTTGCCCCATGAGCTTTCATCGGACCTATGCTCTTTAAGGCCTGGTGAAGATCGATATACGATGAGTGTATTTATGTGGATTGACAAAGAAGGCAATGTGGTTAAGAGAAGATTTGCGAAGAGTGTGATAAATTCAAAAGCGAGGCTCTCTTACGAAGATGCTCAGAGGATTATCGATAATCAGGAATTGGAAAAAGATAGCGTTTCAATTTTCGTTGGAAATTCTTTTGAATATATAAGGGAGTTTTTACTTCTTGCGAGGGAGTTAGCTTGGATCTTGAGGGAGAGAAGAGAAAGAAGGGGAAGTTTGGATTTCGACTTACCTGAACCAGTGGTTGAGTTAACTCCCCAGGGTCGTGTCGTCTCCATAAGTCCTTCTTTAAGATTGGAGGCTCACAGAATAATTGAAGAATTTATGGTAAGGGCCAACGAAACTGTTGCTGAGTTCTTAGAAGAACAGGGTATGCCTGCAATTTTCAGAGTTCATGAGTACCCTGAAGAATCCAAAATTCAAAACTTTGTGAGGGTGGCAGAGGGTATCTTGGGTATTAAGTTTTCTTTCAATAAGATTGACAAGTTTGCCTTGCAGAAAATTGTTAAAACCGCGGAAGAAATGGGACACGGCCCCATAATTTCTTACTTACTCTTGAGATCAATGAAAAAAGCCAAATACTCCATTCAAAATATCGGCCATTACGGTCTTTCATCTGATAGTTATGTTCACTTTACATCTCCCATAAGAAGATATCCCGACCTTGTGGTTCATAGGCTTTTGAAGAGGGCTATTTCTAAGAAGAAGTGGATTCCTTCCGAGGAATATATCCAAAAACTCGATGAGATTGCAAAACTTTCATCTCAGAGGGAGGAAATCTCAGAAAAAGCAGAATGGGAGCTTATTGATCTGAAGAAGTATGAATTTATGAAAGAAAAAGTGGGCGAGGTGATGCAGGGAGTAGTTATCCACCTTGTTCCTCAAGGAATTTTCGTAGAAATTGAAGAATTTCTCACAGAAGGTTTCATACCTTTCTCAAAGCTAAAGGAGAGCATTTCTTTTAATGAGGAAAACTTTGAAGTAACTCTGGGGCAGAAGAAGATCAGACTCGGCGACAGGATAAGGGTTAAAATACTTTCAGTTAACAAGTGGGCTAAGAGTATGGAGCTACAGCTTCATGAAGAATAAAGTACTGGTATTAATCCCTGAATTGACTGAAGAGCAGAAAGATCTGGTCGTATCGGAGCTTGGCGAGGGATTTGAGGTTTTCTTTGACCCATCCAATATCCTGGTTGATAAGATAGATGTATTGATGGTGTTTAGGTGGGAGGGAATTGTTGTTGATACTCTAATCGAACAGATGAAATCTTTAAAGCTTGTTCAGGCAATTACTGCTGGTGTTGACCATATTCCGTTAAAAAAACTCTTGGAAAAAGGGATAAGAGTACAGGGAGCCCCCGGTGCAAATTCTCGATATATTGCCGAACATGCCTTTGCAATGATACTTTCAGCTTTTAAGAAGATATGTATCCATAATCAATTAATGAGAAAAGGTGAGTTTCATCAGGAATATATGCACAGGACTCTCTTTGATAAAAATATGCTTATCCTCGGTTTCGGGACCATAGGTCAGGAAGTAGCAAAAATTTCAGAAGTTTTTAAAATGAAGCTTAGAGTTTTCAAAAAAAATAAGGAGATTCCTGAGCAGTTCCAAGGAAGGCTGGAAAGGGTGTACACTACAAAGGCTGAGCTTTTAGAAGCTTGGCCATGGGCTGACGTTATTGTAGTAGCCCTTCCTTTAACCGAGGAATTGAAGGGGTTCATAGGAAGTGAAGAGCTTGAAAGGATGAAGAAGGATTCGATCATTGTAAATGTATCTCGGGGTAAAATTATTGATGAAGAAGCCCTTTACAAGCACCTTGAAAGGAATCCAGATTTTATAGCCTGTCTTGATGTTTGGTGGGTTTATCCAAAAGAAGATGGGGTATTTAAGCAAAATTACCCGTTTGAGAAATTGGATAATGTAATATTGACACCCCATGTCGCACCAAAGGTGCCAGGCTATTTTGAGAATATGCTCAGAACAGCTTGTAAAAAAGTGAAAGAATTTTTTGAGTGATTTTAAATTTATTTTATTCTTAACCTTGCGGGACTTCCGGTGGTTGACCTTCTGAAATTCCCGTTTCAACAAAGTCAGGTAGACTGAAAAAGGCGACCGATAAAATTATCCAGCCTATATACATCGCAAATACTCCGAGAATTGCCACAGTTCCTATTGCACCGTAAAAGAGTAAATCGCCAGCAATAGAAAAGGTTTTTTTGCCAGTTTTATTGGTTATAATTTTTAAGCTCTCTCTATAGAAATAGTTTGTAAGGATAGTAATTGCGTAAACTAAAATTAGGAAAAAAATGAATGAAAATCCGATCTCAGATAATATTTCGTAATAACCTCCATAACTTCCCCATAATATCGTTTTTGCGATGGACCATGCTCCAGTTATAATAGCCATTATTAGAGCGAAACCTGTTCCTACAATGTTGATGATAACACCGATAAGGTATTGACGGAAAATTTTATCTTCTTTTAATTTTTGGGCGAGCTCGCTTAAGGCAATAAGAATTAGTACTATCCCAGCAATTCTGAAAAGGGGGCCAATTCTGCGGATTCCACCCAACAGGGTCAGAACAACACCAATTCCACCGTAATATTTTATGCTTTTAAGTTCAATTTTTTCCATATTAAAATTTTATTGAAGGGTCTATCTTTGGTCAAGTTTTCTTTGTTTGGAGGAGTCTATCTTATATACAGTCGACCTTTAAAGTCCAATTTATTTTCTTTGTGATGGCAATATTTGAAAAGAAAACATTACACATTCAACCAAGCCGTATTAAAACCCAGGATATAAAAACCCTCGCCCAAAACAGATTGTACCAAAGGAGTGAACTAACAAATGGGTAAGTGAAAATGCGCATTTAGAATTTCGCTGCAGTAAAAAGTCATTCTGAAGCATAAGTTGAAACAGCTGTTTCCAAAAAGGATTATTATCGACGACGTCACAAATTTTGGAGAAAAATTTAATAGAGCTCAAAAGTACTTTTTGGCCTTTTGACATAAAATATTCTAAAAAAGTTTAATGGTGTATTAGCTCCGTTGCACACCTATAAGAATTTAGAAGGTTGTTATTTGGATTATAAAAGTTGCCTCAATTGAAAATCCAATAATTTATAAAAATTTATAACGGTGGGAGAATCAAATCTGATCTGTTAATCTTCAGCGGAAAGAATTAATATCTATTATTCCTTGTATTTAGTTTCCAACTAGAAAGAATATTGCATCAGCTTGCAAACTTTTAAGGAGTTTGAAACTTTTTATTTGATATTTTACCCCTTTTTGCTTACATTTAATTTAATACAGAAAGGAGGTAAATATGCCGAAGTGGTTAAAATTATTGGTATCAATTGCAATTCCGTTAGTAGTTGGGTTTATCGGAAGCCTTTTTACATCGTCTTCTGTTAATACCTGGTACAAAGAGATTAATAGGCCCTCCTTTACTCCCCCGAACTGGCTTTTTGCACCTGCATGGACACTGCTTTTCGTACTAATAGGGCTTGCTTTTTACTTGGTCTGGTTAAATAATTTTGGTGATAATAAAACCTTGGTGATAGGTATTTTTGTGCTTCAACTCTCGCTCAACTTATTGTGGTCCCTTCTTTTCTTCGGTCTAAGATCGCCACTGCTTGCATTAATAGAAATTATTGTTTTGTGGTTTGCGATTTTACTTAATATGATTCTGTTTTTCAGGGTTTCAAAAGTTGCAGGGTATTTACTTGTACCCTACATTTTGTGGGTAACTTTCGCAACTGCTCTTAACCTTGGAGTCTATCTTTTAAACCGTTAAAGAGTTCGATTTTTTGAAACTTTAATGAAGTTGGTTATTGATGTTCTCCTTTATATATTTGCAATATTTGGTCTATTAAAAGTTATTCTGTTTTACAGAAAGAGATCTCTACCAAAACTCCAAAAGACTTCAATCTCTATAGTCATACCTGCCAGGAATGAAGAAGGAAGGTTGCCACGGCTTCTTGAGTCCATTAAAAATCAAACAGAGCGTCCTCTTGAAGTTATAGTGGTAAATGACGGTTCTGATGATCACACAGATAGAATCGCACTAAGTTACGGTGTAAAGTTGATTCATGCCCAATTACCTCCAGGATGGGTAGGCAAGAGCTATGCTTGTTACCTCGGTGCAAAAGAGGCAATAGGAGATGTAATACTTTTCCTTGACGCTGATGTGTTTTTGAAGGAAGATTTTTTGGAAAAAATAGGCGGTAAAATATCTGATAATACTGTATTTTCCATACAACCTTACCACAAGGTTGTTAAATTTTATGAACACTTTTCACTTTTCTTTAACCTTGTTTCTTTATTAGGGATTCTTGGGAAACGATTTAATTCAAATGGGCACTTTGCCTATGGTTTGTTCGGGCCTTGCCTTCTTTTTCCTAAGAAACTCTATGAGGAAACAGGGGGACATGCATTAGTTAAAGATAGTATTTTAGAGGATCTTGATCTTGGTGTGGAGTTACTAAAAAGGGGTATTCAGGTTGTTACTTTTCCACATAATTATTTAATTGGTTATAGAATGTATGAATATGGCATAAAAAGTCTACTCCTTGGATGGTTAAAAAATCTTTCGGAAGGAGCTGCTAAAGCCCCCTTTATTCGTATTCTGCAGGTAATTGGAATTGTCGCAACCTCCTTTATGCCAATCTTTATAATAAAGGGTAAATTTTTTTTAGGAGGTTCCTCATCAATTTATTATTTGCTACTTTTGGCCTATTTAACTTACCTCCTTTTAGTTTTTTTTGCTCTCAGAGAAATTGGGTCTGTGAGTTTATTGGATGTTGTTCTGTGGCCACTCCACTCTTTGTTTTTTACTTTTGTTTTTCTTTTTTCTCTCATTTTGAAAATTACCGGTGTTAAGGTTCCATGGAAAGGCAGGAAGGTGAACAAAATCAGGTTTTAAATCCTCTTTTTTAAAAAATTTTCTACAAATTGGCTTTTATGGGGAATAAGGCATTTGGAACAATCCCAGTACCCGTATTCGTTTCTTATGCCATAAGGGGAATTTATTTTACAGCTTCCAAATTCCTTGTGCTCTTCATCCCATAGGTCATAATCAAAAAAAGGACATCCACAGAAGTAGCAATTCAGTTGCTCTTCAGCCATCTCATGGCACCTTTCACCGGTTTTATAAAGAGGGCAGAAATCGGGTTCCCGAACTTTCATATTCTTATACATAAAATACTTGGTTATCTCTGCTGGCTTTTCAAGACGATTCTTTTCAACGATTTCTGCCCTCTTTTTTATAAAATCCCTGTACCACTTTCTTAGAGGATTTTCAAACTCTATGTTCAGATTGACCTCCTATTCTCTGTAAACGCCAATGGGTCCAACCCCTTTGGCCAAACCGGCATTTATGGAATTGTAAACTATATTGCTGTCAGGAGCTACAAATAAAATGTAATTTGAATCAGATGCGTTGAAGATCGATACAATGGCTCTCCGTCCATCTTTGATAATTCTTGATGCACCGTAAATTATCATTACTGTGTCAAGAATAGAATTGCTTTGTAATCTGAAAATACCGTTCATAAAGTCGGTAAAGATCAAAGTTCCCTCTGGAAATACTTCAAAATCTCCGGGATAAAATTCCACCTTTATTGAGTCCTCTATTGCGAGGGTGGCAGGATTTAAGATGTAAAAGGCACCTGTATTACCTGCGTAATCTCCAGTGCAACACACCCAGAGTTTGTTGTCCCTTATTTTCAGTACTTGAGGGTTTTTCCCAACCTTAATGGAATCAATGGAAAAGCCAGGCGCGTTCTTCTGAATTATATATACATAGCCATCACCGTAGGTATAATTCTGTATGTCGAATCCTGTCGAAGCGACAAATACCTTACCATTATATGTGGCTATCCCTTCCGGCCATTTACCAGAAGGAAAAGAATCAACAGGCAGAAAATTCTGGTTTAACTCATAAACCATATTATTTGCCGATAACGTAACGTAGTAATTTCCATTCATATAAGCGATAGAGTAGGGGTTTGAGCCGATGGGAAGAGGCTTTCTACTTAAAAGCTGCATCTGGGATAGATCGATTATATCCAATGCGGGAACCCCCTGAAAACCTGAATTTACAATAATTCCTGTAGTGCCAATTATCAATAGGTCGTTGGGAGTTCTCCCCGTTTTTAATATATCTTCGTAAAGAGTATCCTTATCCATGTCATAGAAGGAGACAGTCTCAGAAAGGGTGTTTACAATGACGAGGTAGTTTTTGAGTTCAGGTAAGTATTCATCAGCCTTTTTGCAAGAGGAAAGGCTTAATAGAGTGGCAATTATTACGATACCTATTGTTTTTTTTAGCATATTATGTCCTCCTTTTTATGGTAATTTCGAAAAATATCTCCCGGCCGGGGTTCGGGAAGCCCCTTATAATTTCATAATTTATGTCTAAAAGGTTTTCTGTGCCTCCTCTCACAAAGAGTTCCTTATCCCCAAAAACAACATTTTTGCTGATTGAAAGATTTATTAAATATATTGGAGGTAGCATCTTTGGACTATTTACTCTTTCTGGGCGTTTTCCTATATAGCTAACTTCTACGTTTACAATGCCAACCCCAATAGTGCTATTTAAAGTTAATGTTGGCCTATAAAGGAAAGGGGTCTCGTTTAACCTGGATTTTTGTAAGTTGAGGTCAAATTCTACGTAAAATGGGCCTTTTCCAGGTTTTAAAACTGCTTCAAGACCGGCACCTTGGTGGACCAAAAGTGCAAAGTTTTTTGGTAAATACTTGTCTTCTTGGATCCAGAGAATTCCATTTTTTATCTTTTTGAGAAAGCCATATAAATTTATATAGTAATTCGGCGTGATTTTGCGGAGGCCTGCATCCAGATTTAGTGAACTTTCAGGTGTGAGTTCTGGGTTGCCCCGTGCAAAGTTGTCTTCAGGCCAATAGAGCTCGTTCAATGTTGGATTTCGGTGATTTAGAGAAATGGTTAGAAAGTTGTACAAGTTATAATTTATTTTGTTACTGAGAGAGATGGCGATGTTTGGGGATATGGCCTTGAAAGTATAATTGTAGTTGAGGTTGAGGGTTGCCAATAGTTCACACTTCTTGTTAAGTTTTCTTGTAAAAAGGATTTTACCAAAGACTTCTGATATTATGCGCTTACCGATTTTGGTTGAATTTGCGCCATATACGTGGGTTCCTGCTTCCAAATTTCTTCCTTTTATAACCCCTCTGAGGAATAATGTTTTGTGTAGGTCAGAAATCCCTGAAGAGTTATATGTTTGAGAGGTGTAGGTAGAAGAAAGTTCAAGATTAAAATTCTTAAGCAAAAAGTTGAAATTAGTACCCGTTAGGAATTCGTAACGTTCTCCCTTTGACAAACTTCCCAGCGGTCCCGGTGCTCCAGCTTTTCTTTTAATAAAAAGGATATTGCCGTTTTGAAATTTTGAAAAAAGTCCAAATTTCTCATCGTGAGTATTCTTTATCCAGAGATCTATGTCTTCATATTTTACAGGAAAAGAATCTACAAAGGACTCATAGAAAAAAGTTAAAGTAAAGCCCTTGTTGTGACCAGAACCAAGATTTATAGCTTTTCTGAGGCTGGAAAATTGTAATTTCAATGGCTCATTTGAGGGAATTAAGTTTATTGCACCTCCAATACCGGCAAGTCCGTTAAGAGGACTTGAGCTATGTAGTATTTCTAGCATTTCAATAAAGCTTTTAGGGATCATTGAGAGCTCTTGATACCCCAGCATGGGATTTATGAGTGGAATTCCGTCGAAAAGGAGTAAATTTTCCTCAGGCGACGTGCCACTTATGGAAGGGGAAGAGATGTTGTATCCCTCAAAAATGAGAAGGTTTGAGAAGACAGGTTTATTACTGAAAGTAAAGGATTTAATCGCATAGTTGAAGGGAATCTGAAAATTAGAATAAATCCTGCCGGAAATAGCATAGCTGTAAATAGTATCCTGAATTTCAAAGAATGGCAGGATGGATATAAACAAAAGCAAAAACTGCATCAACACCTCCTTCCCCTCACCCCGGGGGCGGGTTTTACCTGTCCGGATTCGGGTCTCCCGGCTTGTGGCACCTTCCTCGCCTTCCCAGAGAAAGAGCTTGCACCCTTTTCCCCAGTGGCATTCTGAGGAAGGCCTTAAAGCCACTCACGGTTGCGGGGGCAGCGTGGGATTTTCACCCAACTTCCCCTCATCCGGACGATTCTAAAGAACGTGTAAATTATAAGAGTTGGTTGCTGGATGTCAAAAAGGCTCTGTAGGACTGAAATATGGTATACTATTTAAAGAAAAAGCTTAATGTTTAACAAGAATCTTTTTCTAATTTATTTAATTCCAAAACGGGCGAATTAAAGGATTATTTTTACCCCCTAATATGGTATTTTATCTTCTTTTTTAATCCATGAATCGAAAGGCCTCATTTTTTCAGGCAGGTCCAATCTTATCATCTCTACTTTTCTCTCTTCAGGACTCTTGCAGATTTCTTCGTAAAATTCGAGGTCGTCAAACCCAGCATGTTTTGCGTCTTCTCTTGTTGCCGCATAGTAAATTTTCTCAATTCTTGCCCAATAGATAGCCCCGAGGCACATAGGACAGGGTTCGCAGGAGGTGTATATTTCAGCTCCGCGGAGATTAAAGGTATTCAGGTTCCGGGCAGCTTCTCTTATAGCAACTATTTCCGCATGAGCTGTTGGGTCATTTGTTGAAGTAACAAGGTTGGTCCCCTTTCCTACTATTTTGCCGTCTTTGACAATTATTGCGGCAAAGGGTCCACCTCGTCCTTCTTTCACATTCTTTTCAGCCATCTCAAGAACCATTTTCATGAATTTTAACTTTTCTTCTTTCATACCCTTGACCTTGTTGAAGCGTAAAATATTAAAGCAAATGGTTCGAATTGATAGTAAAATTTATAATGGCATTCATTCTTAATGAAGATATTTAATTACATGTTTAGAGTACTTTATTGAATGCACGAGTTCTCTTAATTATACTTTTAGCGATGAAACCAAATTTGAAGATAGCAATAGATGGTCCTGCGGGTGCGGGGAAAACCACTACTGCAAGACTTGTTGCTAAAGCGTTGGGTTTGCTTCACGTTGATACAGGTGCAATGTACAGAGCTGTTGCCCTTGCAGTTTTAAGGAAAGGCGTAGACCCTGCCGATAGTGAAGCAGTCAAAAAAGTTGTTGAAGATGTGAGAATTGACCAGAAGGTCATAAATGATGAGGTAAGAACTTACCTTGATGGAGAGGATGTGTCCAATGGCATAAGGACTCCTGAGGTTGATAAGGTAGTCTCTATTATTTCGGCTTACCCTTTTGTTCGAGAGAAGATGGTCGAATTGCAAAGAAAGATGGCTCAAAAAGGTGGGGTAGTTATAGAAGGGAGAGATATAGGTACGGTTGTATTACCCGATGCCGACCTTAAGGTCTTTATGAAGGCTTCACCGGAAGAGAGAGCGAGAAGGCGTCTAAAGGAATTGGAGTTGCGAGGAATTAAGGCGGATTTTGACAAGATCCTCGAAGAAATAAAAAAAAGAGACGAGATGGATTCAACGAGAGATTATGCTCCTTTGAAAATCCCTGAAGATGCCTTTATATTAGATACAACAAATCTTTCCATTGAGGAGCAGGTAGATTTGATTCTAAAGGAGGTAAAAAGGCGTTTTAGCCTTTCGTAGATGAGCTTAAAGTGGGTTCTGGCAAAAATTCTTCTTTACATTCCTTTCAGGTTTGTTTTCAGGCTTAAGGTTTTTGGAAGTCAGAACATTCCGAGGAAAGGGCCGTGTATCATTTGTGTAAACCACACATCCTTCTGGGATCCACCTTTTGTTGGCTTTGCATCCCCCAGGGAGCTTCATTTTCTTGCAAAAAGAGAGCTTTTTGAGAATGTAAAGGCTTTTGGCATGCTAATTTCTTTTTACAATGCAATTCCCATCGATAGAGAAAATTCTCTTTCTGGCTTGAAAAAAGCTATAAACATACTAAAAGAGGGTAAAGCCCTTGTTATTTTTCCAGAAGGCACAAGAAACAGAACGAAAAACAAATTTTTGTTACCCCTCAAGGAAGGCGCAGCCTTGCTCTCTTTAAAGATGAATGCGCCCATAATTCCGGCTTTTTTGTTTGAGAGTAAAGGCAATGTATTTGACTGGATTACCGGAAAAAGAAAGTTGAGAATAAGGTTTGGCAAGGCACTTCTTCCTGTTTATTACAAGGGCAATTACCAACATCCGGTTAAGGAACTAACAAAAGATTTAGAGTGGAGGATGAGAGAGCTTTATGCCAGAGGTTAAATTAACCGAAGAATCCGGCTTTTGCTTTGGGGTGAGGAGAGCCATTGAAATTGCAAAAAGGAGTTTAAAAGAGGGTAAGAGTTTTGACTCACTTGGCCCCATAATCCACAACGAACACGTGGTTGAGGAGCTTAGAAAGGAAGGAGTTGAAGTTGTTAATAACGTTGAAGAGAGTAAAAAGAAACTGATTCTTATAAGAACTCACGGAGTTCCGCCTGAGATTTATGACAAGGCGAAATCCTTAGGAAAAGAATTGATCGATTGTACCTGTCCTTTTGTTTCTAATGCACAAAAGTGGGCTAAAAAGTTTTATGAAGAAGGTTATATAGTGGTTGTTGTTGGTAAAAAGGATCATCCTGAAGTAATTGGTATCGTTGGACATACTGATGGAAATGCAATCGTCGTTTCATCGTCAAAGGAGTTAAATGTGGAGCTTATAAGACATAAGAAAGTGGGTGTTGTGGCGCAAACGACTTCAAGACTCGACATGATTCAAGATGTCATGAACAAGCTCGTTGAGGAGGCCAGTGAGGTTCGTTTTGCTAACACACGTTGTAACACAACTCAAAAAAGGCAAGAGCAGGTAGAAAAATTATCAAAAGAAGTAGATGTAATGGTAATTGTTGGCGGGAAAAACAGTTCTAACACAAGAAGGCTCTTCGAGATCGCATCAAAAAACTGCAAAAAAGCCTATCTTGTTTCATCTTCTGACGAATTATCAGAGGATTGGTTTTATAATATAAACTCTGTTGGAGTTTCAGGAGGAGCTTCGACTCCTCCTGAGATGGTAGAAGAGGTTTACGAGAAAATAAAAAATCTTTTAGGAGGAGGAAGATATGGCAGAGGATAGGTTGATGCAGGATAGTGAGTTCGAACAACTCTTGCAGCAAAGCATTGTAGTACCAAGAGAGGGGGAAGTAGTTAAAGGAACCATAGTGAAAGTAACGCCCCAAGAAGTTTTTATAGATATCGGAACGAAATCCGAAGGTGTTTGCCCGAGGGTGGAGTTCAAAGACCCCGATATTAAACCAGGCGATGAGGTCTATGTGTACATAGATGCCATTGATGGGAAGGATGGCCGTACTATAGTTTCCAAGCATAAGGCAGATTTTCTGATGGTTTGGGATAGGATTAATGAGGCGTATAAGAACGAAGAAATTATTGAAGCCAAGGTTCTCAGACAGATAAAGGGAGGACTTATCGTTGAAGTTTTTGGAGTAGATGCCTTCTTGCCAGGTTCACAGATTGATGTGAAGAAGGTTAAAAACATTGGCGCCTTCGTTGGAAAGACGATACAGGTTAAGATTATCAAGCTCAATAGGCAGAGAAAAAATATAGTAGTTTCAAGGAAAGAGGTGATAGAAGCGGAACTGGAAAATCAAAAGATGAAACTCATGTCGATGAAAGTTGGTGACATATTGGAAGGTGTAGTGAAAAATATTACAGATTTTGGAGTATTCGTTGACGTTGGTGGTGTGGACGGCTTGATTCATATTTCTGATCTTTCATGGACCAGGGTGGACGATATCCACAGCATAGTGAAGCCTGGTGATGTGATTAAGGTAAAGGTTTTGGACATCGATCATGAGAATAACAGACTTTCTTTGGGATATAAGCAGCTTCAACCCCATCCTTTTGAAAAAGTTGCAAGTAAATACCCGCTCGGTTCACTCCATAAAGGGACAGTTAAGAAGATTCTTGATTTTGGTGTTATTGTTGAACTGGAGCCGGGCGTTGAGGGCCTTGTTCACATCAGTGAGATGAGGTGGGGTAAGCCTCCTGTCCATCCTTCGGAGATGGTCAGTGAAGGTGATAAGGTGGATGTAGTAGTTCTCAACGTTGACGTGGAAAAACAGAGAATTTCACTCGGTATGAAACAGGCCACCCCCGACCCTTGGTCAATGATAGATGAGAAATACCCCGTGGGTAGCATTGTAAAGGGTACAATAAAGGATTTTGACAACCAGGGTGCTTTTATTGAACTGGAAGACGGGATTCAGGGTTATCTGCACATTGGAGATATTTCCTGGACCAAAAAGTACAAGTCGCCCGAAGAGGCCCTTAAGAAGGGTCAGAAACTGCGTTTCAAGGTACTCGCCACTGATAAAAAGGGAAGAATGGTTATGCTCAGTCTCAAACATACAAGGCCCAATCCTTGGGATGAGATTGAGAAGACGCTTCTTCCAGGTACAGAGGTTAAGGCAGTGGTCACTGAAATTACCGATAGAGGTGTGTACGTTGAAATTCAAGGAGCTCTTGAAGGGTTTGTTCCTGTTAACCAGCTGCAGAGGAAAGGCAATCCCGCAGAGGTTTACCAAGTCGGTGAAGAGTTAAACTTAAAAGTTTTCAGGGTAGAACCTGCAAAGAAGAGAATTTTACTTTCTGAAAAGGAATTTTACAAAGCCAAAGAAAAGGAAGAAGCTGCTGCAAAGGCAGAAGAGACTGTAACTCCAACCTTTAAGTCCGAACCAGTAAGGCTCAACCTCGGTGAGATTTTAAGGCAGGAACTTCAGAAGCTTGAAGAACTCAAACATATAATGGAAGAACCCGAGGAGTAGAACGGGTAAATAAAGCCTTTGAGATTTTTCGTAAAGTCTTTTGGATGCAGGCTAAATCAATATTACGCTGATTATTTTGCGAATTCTGTAGTTGAAAGTGGTTTTGAATTAGTTAACGAAGAAAAGAAGGCAGATGTCGTTGCTATTGCAAGCTGTGTTGTAACTCACAAGGCGGAGAGGGATTTAAGGCATTATTTGAGCCGCATAAAACGATTATCTCCCTCAGCTAAAATTGTAGTTTTTGGATGTTATCCAAAATATGAAAAAGAAATTGATGTATATGCTGCTGGTAATCTGAAGGATATTCTAAATATTTTGGGGCTGAAAGACCCGGGTCACTTAATTAGACCTGTGCTGAGAATTAGAGAAAATGTCAGGATACAAGAGGGTTGTAACTTCCGTTGCTCTTATTGTGTTGTACCCCTTGTTAGAGGCCCGTCAAGTTCAAGGCCTGAGGACGAGATTCTTAAAGAAGTGGAAAGTTTATATTGTAATGGAGTTGTGGAAATAGTTTTAACTGGGATTCAAACGGGGGCTTGGGGCCGAGAGTGGGGAAAGAGACTTGCAGATTTAGTTATAAAGATAAAGGAGAGATTCCCTGACTTAAGGCTTAGACTTTCCTCGATTTCGCCAATTCACATTGATAGGGACATTGTAGAACTTTTAAGAACAAAAGTAATACTGCCTCATCTCCATCTGCCACTTCAACATGGGTCAGAAAAAGTTTTAAGGGAAATGAAAAGGCCTTATAAGTTGAGTTACTATGTAGAACTTGTTGAAAAACTGGTGGAAAATGTTCCCGAAATCGCAATAGGCTCTGATATTATTGTCGGTTTTCCTACAGAAAGTGATGAGGATTTTGAGAGGTCAGTCGATTTGATAGAGAGGCTTCCCTTTGCTTACCTTCATATTTTCGAGTTCTCGAGAAGAAAAGGTACGGAGGCTTACAAGATGAGTCCATTACCTTCTGAAACAGTCAGGAAGAGAAAAGATATACTGTTGCCTATTGCGAAAAGCAAAAAGCTCGAGTTTTTAAGAAAGAATCTTGGAAGGGAGATTGGCTGGGTAGTTGAAAGTCAGGAAAGGAACGTTTTTGAGGGCACTACTGATAATTACATAAAAGTCAAAATTTCTTCGAAGAGCTTGAAAATTGGTGAGGTAAGAAAAATAAGGTTGATTTCAATAGCTGAGGATAATGCGAGTATGGTGGGAGAAATCATGGATGGGTGATTAAAGTAATGTAAACTTTTTCCATCTTTTCCACAATCTTTTCCCAGGAAAAGTTCTCAAGAATGTGCTTTTGCCCTCCTTCTACAAGCTTTTTTCTAAGTTCTGGGTTTTCAATGAGTAATGTTATTTTTTCTGCCAGTTCGAGGTGGTTATCGGGTTCAAAGAGAAGACCTGTTTTTCCATCTATTATAATATCCGGGATACCGCCTACTTTAGAACCTATAACCGGCACACCGTGAGATAAGGCTTCAATTAAGACTACTCCCAGCCCTTCGGTTTCGCCAGTTTTGGTTTTTATAGAAGGTAGCACAAAGATAGTGGCTTTATTGTAGGCTTCAAGTAAGGGTTCTCCAACTAAAAATCCTTGGAATTTTACATTGCTATTCAGTTTTAACTCCTTAACAATTTTTATAAGTTCTGGCTTCTGAGGGCCATCTCCCACAAGGTGTAATTCAGCGGATGGATATTTCTTGACAATTTCTGCAAAAGCTCTTATGAGAACGGGCAGGCCTTTTACTTCAACAAATCTCCCAACAAAAAGGATGTATATTTTGTCTTTTTTTACGTAAGGCCTCAATTCTGTGGAGTGGGGGTTAGATAAAGGGATTATCTCAACATTTTTGTCGATACCGAGATTTATTAGTCTTACTTTGTTGTAAGATGAATTAGTTATAACCCGGTCGGAAAAGGTGTTGATTAACCAAGTATAAATCTTTTTAAAGATCTGGTTGAATCTTTCCAACATTCCAACTTCCGACCCGTGAAATTGAGAAATAACCCTTGAGTTTTGAAAAATTTTAAATGGCAAAGCAAAAATTATGTGAGGCATTGGCCAGTGAACGTGTACAATGTCAAAACGTTTAGTCAATGAGAGATAGATCGCATTTATTAGACCGCAAAGCATATAAAGAACCGTTAGAACCTTATAAATGGGGCCTTCTTTTAGTTTTTCGTAGACCCCTGTATCATGGGTTAGGAACTCTAAGTTTTTTGGGGCGTAACGGAATCGATAGATGTTAAATTCCTTGAATTTCTTTTGTTTGATTCCTTTATAGGAAGAAGTGAAAACGGTGAATCTGAAACCACGGGCTTCAAGATACTCCATAAGTTTAACAAGCCATGGAGTTATTACATCTTTTTCATTACGTGGGAAAGCCGTGCTGATAACAAGAACTTCTCTTTTCATAAGTTTTACAATTATAATGGAATTTGGAAGGATATCAGTTAAACTGTGCTGCTGTTAATTGTTTTTTTGCAGGGTAACAATTATACTTATTTGGCTTGTAGATATGAGGATATTTTTACTGTTATTTTTAATATCTCTTGCCTGGCCTGCGAAAATTCTTTTTGATTTTACTAAGAGTGAAACTGCAGGGAATGCTGATTGGGTGGTGGATCATGATTATCCTTATCCACTTCCTACAAATCCAACATCACCGACATCATGGGATGGGGCTATATCCTCTTGGGGCTACGCTCTATACCGTTTAGGACATCAGGTAGTAACGTTAACGCGAAGTTACGGGATTACTTACGGCAATCCTAACAATCCCTTAGACCTTTCAAAGTTTGATGTATATATTATGGTGGAACCCCAGAATCCTCTTACGGCCTCAGAAAGGGACGCGATACTCAATTTTATAAATAATGGTGGTGGATTTTTTATGGTTGCGGACCACAATTCTTCCGATAGAGATAACGATGGTTGGGATTCGCCAAGGGTTCTAAACTCAGCTTTTGAGAGCTATTTGGGAGTTCATTTTAACATAACCGGTGAGCGTCTTAATAGTTGGAGTGGAGAGTCATACAACATAAATAGGGATTACTCTAATCCGATTTACAACGGTCCCTTCGGTATTGTAAATTCTATAGGTTTCTGGAATGGAACCTGTATTACTTTAAGGCCAAGTATCAACCCCCAGGTTTATGGGCTTGTATGGGTCACTGGTGCTACAAGGGACACTGATAGTATAATGTTTTGTTATGGATACTATGGAAGGGGAAAATTTGTGGGATTGGGAGATTCTTCTCCCTGCGACGACGGTACAGGTGATCCACGTGATAATCTTTATAACAACTGGGATGATTACAGTGACTCAACTTTAATTTTAAATGCGACACTATGGCTAATAGGAGGTGAAACAAAAGTAGAAGATGAAAGCTCAGATGATTGTGGCGATTATATTTTAAAAAGTTCGGATGTTAATGAAAGAATAAGGTCTGGAAATCATAAGGTTTTCAATGTTTTTGGCCAAGAGATTGGATTTGTAAAAGAGGGATTGTATTTTTTGGAGGAGGTCAGGAATAAGAAACTGAGAAAGGTGTTGGTGGTCAAATGAAAGGTAAAAAGTTTCTCTTCAGATTACTTCTGGTTGTGATGGCCCTCGCAAATATTAGGTCAGAAGAGTCTGGTAGTTACTGGACTGTCTATTTTGATTCGGATACCCTCGATGTGAAGCTTGCAAGGTTTATTGGGGGTGCCCAATATTCTCTCGACGTTTGTTTCTATCAGGTTTACAGGGATACTGTTGCAAAGTCAATTTTAAATGCGTGGAGAGGAGGAGTTAAAGTAAGAGTTATAACAGATTCCACTTATTTTTATAGACCGTTTGTAGACAGCTTGAGAAATGCAGGAATACCAGTTATTCATGAAGGTATGGGGCTAAATGAGACTTCTCATTATATGCACAATAAGTTTATCTTGAGGGACGTAAGAGATCAGGATACACTTAATGATTATGTGTGGACAGGTAGTTACAACGCATCAGATTATACGAGACTCAATGCGGAAAATGCGATAGTTATTAGGAATAATGCGATAGCCACCTGTTACTTGCAGGAATTTGAGCAGATGTGGGGAAGCTCAAGTGACCAACCTGATACATTAAATTCAAGGACGGGCAGGCGGAAAATCGATGTATGTTCACAGCATTGTTTCGTTGTAGAGGGAGATTCCATTTGGGTCTATTTTTCACCACAAAATAGGCCGATTCAATATTTAATTAACATGGTAAATGGAGCTTCTGATTCAATTGGGTATCTCATTTTTGCCTATACAAGGCGGGATCTTGCAGATGCAATGGCTTCTGCTTTTAGGCGTGGTGTTTTCATTGGGGGAGTTCACGACGCTTCTGATACCGGTTCCCCATACTCTCAATTCCATTATTTAAGGGATACTGTAGGTTTATTTGTATATGGTGATCGACTCCCCCCAAGCTACAGTTTGTTGCATCATAAGTTTATTGTGATTGATGAGACAATTACCATAACAGGTTCTATGAATTGGAGCAATAATGGGAATGAAGAGAATGACGAGAATGTAATGATTATAAAAAATTCACAAATTGCCAATGCTTACTGGCGTGAGTTTAAGAAGAGATGGGGTGAAGCATCAGGTATTAGAGAGGAAATCAGAACCAGTGAAACGGTAATTTTCAAGAATCCAGGCTTGTTCTTTCCATTTAGCAATTTTCGAGTTTTTTCATCGGCAGGTCAGCTTTTAGGGGAGACAAGAGGCAATTTCTGGGACGGCAGGGATTCCGAAGGCCGATTACTCCGGCCAGGGGTTTACTTTATTGTTCCCCGTCAAGGAGTACCTGTCAAGGTGCTGAAATTATACTAACTCTTGTGGGTCAACATCTATAGTAATGTTAATGTTCGAGGGAATTTTGTAATCTTTGAGAAATTTTAGTTTAAAAACGGTTTCTCTGGAATTATACTTTAGAATTAGCCTCACAAAGTAGTTACCGCCCTTCTTTGAGATCGGGGAGGGGACGGGTCCCATTATTTGCAAGTTCTCGATCCCCATAGAGTTTATTTCTTCTTTAATTTTTTGGGCCTCCTCTACAAGCTGTTCGACCTTTTTGCCGGAAAGTTCAATTAGTGAAAGGAAAGAAAAAGGTGGATACCCAAATTTTTTTCTCTCTCTAAGCTCTGATTCCGCAAATCCCTCAAAATTGAGTTCCTTTACAAATTTTATAGCCCGTGAATTGGGGCTATAGGTTTGAATCAAAACCTTGCCTCCAGTTCTTATCCTGCCTGCAATCTGAAGAAGCAATTGAAAAACCCGCTCTTCCGATCTGAAATCTGGCAATCCAAGGCCTATGTCGGCGTTCACAACTCCAATGAGCCCGAGATTTGGAAAATCAAAACCTTTACCTACCATCTTAGTACCTACAAGAAGTTTTAGTTTCCCCTCGTAAAACTCTCTGAAAGCGCTTTGATTGACTCCTTCTCTTAGAAATGAATCCAGGTCAAGCCTCTTTATTTCTAAGTTGTTGAAAAATTTTGAAACAGCCTCTTCAACCTTTTGAGTTCCTGTACCGCGGAGCTGAAGTTTCACGGATCCACAGGAAGGGCATGCGTAGGGTACATCGAAGGTTTTGCCGCATATATGACAGTGCATTTTATTATCAGTTCTATGATACACTGCGTTTACAGAACAGTCAGGGCATTGGAACACATTGCCACACTCAAGACACATTAGAAAGGTGGAGTGTCCCCTTCGATTTATGAAAAGAATAACCTGTCTATCTCTTTGTAAAGTTTTGTTTATTTCGTTGAGTAAATCGGGAGAAAGGATATATTCTCCCTTTATCTTTTTGAGGTCTATGATTTCTATCTGGGGGACTTTGTAATGCGGTACCCTTTGTTTGAGCTTGTAAAAGGCAATTTCACCTTTTAAAGCGTTGTGATAAGACTCGAGGGAAGGGCTGGCACTTCCTAAAACAACAGGGATATTCAGTATTTCTCCAAGTTTAATTGCCACATCTCGGGCGTGGTAAGTGGGTACTTTTTCACTTTCTTTATAAGATGTGTCATGTTCTTCATCAATGATTATAACTCCTAAATTCCGCAAAGGCACAAAAAGTGCAGAGCGTGGTCCTATAAGAATTTTTCTTTTTCCTTCCTTAGCTTGTTTAAATACCCATCTTCTTTCCGAATCCGATAGGCGAGAGTGATAAAACATTACCTCTCCACGAAAGATGTTGCTAAAATAGTTAAAAATTTGAGGTGTTAGAGCAATTTCTGGTACCATAATAAGGGCAGATTTTCCCTCTTTAACAAACTCCTCAACTATCCAGGAATAGAGACGGGTTTTTCCACTTCCTGTCACTCCAAAGATTAGTGAGACCTTTGGCTTATTCTTGAAGAAGTCATCCAGTATTTCCTTTTGAGATGGCGTTGGCGTGGTGGGAATTTCAATGGGAAACGGTGAGTAAAAATCCAGTTCTCTGTAGCTCTTGACTTTTATGTTATCGACAAGTTTAACGTAACCCAGTGCGTGAAGCTCCTTTAGGGTTCTTGAAACACCAGAACCAAAAAGCTTCTTAAGTCTTTTGAGAGACGCTCCCCGCGGATAGATATTTGAAAGGTATGAGATAACTGGATTATCCTTTGGGATATCTTTTTTTGACGCCAGTTTATAAATGTAAGACCCTCTTTCCACAACTCCCGGCGGAAAAAGAAGTGGTATGATGTCGGCAAGACTGCACAAATAGTAATCTCGCATCCATTCGGCAAGTTTAAGATATGGTTCGGTTGTTGCAAACTCCGAGGTAATAACTTCTTCTATCGGTTTAATTTTATCTTCGGGTAAATCGGGGGTATCCATAATTTCCCAAACTACTCCCTTTGAGCGTGTCTTTTGAAATGGGACAATGACGACAGCGCCTGGGAAGATTTTTTTTAATAGTTCTTCTGGAATAGAATAAGTAAAATGGTCCAGGCTTGTTCTTGGAATTACAACCCGTGCAAACTTTTTAGAACTCATAGATATAGTCAAGACCTATAAGGAGCTTTCGTTCCTGATCTCGCTCTGCAAATATGCCAAAATTGTTGTTAACTTTATATCTTATTCTGAACATATCCTTCGTTATATCAAAGATATCATGTGAGTACCAAAGATAAAGGCGAGGATTCAGATATAAGCCTATGAGAAGAGCCGGATTTTCAGTAGTTTCTGAACTAAAGAGTCTTAATTCCTGAAATCTCAATGTTCTCCTGAGATTTTGTGATATTAGAGTGCTTGCCAAGGTGAAAGCTCTATTTTTGAGCTCCTGTAACTCTTCCATTCCCGATGAAGCCGTGTCACCGTATAATTTTCCGAGAGTTAAAAGATAGATTATGTTTAACTCATCGAGAGGTGGTTCAGAAGTTAATGTAATTTGAGGATTTCTCATAGTACCAGCCAGACTCAAATAAACGTTGAAGGTGTCAACCTTGGAGACTGCTTTTAAGTTAAACTCCGGTTCTAAATTCGCTGAAGAATTAAAATTCACGTATCCGGATTGGATATCAAAAATTCGATCTAAATAGAGGAAATAACCCTTAACTACGTCAACAGTTCCATCAAAAAGCATTCTCCCATCGGTTATCTGATAAACAAGATTACCCTTGATTTCAATATCTGTTAATTCGTTTACAAAAAAGGTATTACCTTCGAGGTACAAATTTAGGAGGAGATTCAAATTTTTAGGCAGTTGGGAATAAGATTCTCTTAAGGGCCTTATGCTTTGGAAAATCGTTGCCTCTTTAATGAATGCATCACCTTTCACTGTAATGCCATCTTCTCCGATTAAGACATCAATTTTGGTGTCGCCTGAAGCGAAGAGGTTGTAAGATGGGTAGAGTGTGACGTTGGTGCCGGAAAAAGTAAGGAATATCTCTCTTTCTTTTTTGAATAGTTTTTTCCCATATCCACTTATTGTTATTGATCCATGGTCGACAACGGCGGTTCCTCTCTTAATCTTAAAGCCATCCCCCTCAAGTTCGCTAAATATCTCACCTTTGTTAAATTCAAGCTGTAGAGGAGTATAGATGCCCGATATGTTTTCAGTCCTTAGGAACCCTGAAAGTGATGGCTCTGATTCGTATGCTCCATAAATCTTCACATTACCGTAAATATCAAGCGAATTCAATATTAATTGTTTATCTGTAAAGTCGTTTATTTTTTCTGCTGGAAAATCTCGTATCCTGACTTCGATTTCATACTGCCCATGATGTTTTGGTTTGACGTTAAAAGGCATTAAGGTAAAAGTTACAGGGAAAAACCCATTAAGCTCAATGTCCGTCGAAGGGCCAAGAATTGAAACAGTGTCCAGAATAATGCCACTTTCATAGATTTTTGCAGATACACCTAATTTTATGTCTTTATAATCTCTAAAGCTTAAGTTTTCTGCCCGAATCCATGCGTTTGCTTTAGGACTTTCGAGGGTTCCACCGATGTAGAGTGCGCCTGATAATATCGAACTAATTCCTGCCAAGTTGTTGATTTTTAGTGTATCCATTAAAAATTGCGCATCAATTTCTTTGGTAGGTAAATCAAGATTGGCTTTAAGTAAAACTGGACCTGAGTTTATCCATATTTTACCGCTATCAATGGATAGTTTGTTATGTCTTTTAACTACATTTAGGGGATCTATTATCTCAAAGGTATCGGTTTTTCCTATAACAAATTGCAAATTGGCGACCTGAAGGTCGAAGTTTTTGCCGCCCAAATAGCTATAGAAAAAATTACCCGTGAGTGATAAGTAATCTTGGAAAGCTGAGATGCTTGCATAAATGCGCCTAAGTTCATCGGAAACAAGCAAAGTTATTACTGAGTCAACCTGTAAAGTTGATATGGTTAATTCTTTGCCAAATATTTCTAAGCTATCTATTTGACCCTTTGACGAGATCGTAAGAAGAATTTCCTTAACTCTGGTTTCCTTATAATTTAGTGCCTTTGTGTTAAAGGCAGCATAACCCACTCTGTAATCTCTTCCAAGGGTGTAATTTATATTAAAACGTGAAATGCCGCGTAAGTCTTTTGAAAAGTCTGACAGAGAAAGAAGTCCGTTAGCAATAATTTTTGCCTTATGATTGGCAAATATAATTTTCCCCGATAAACTGGAGTTCGTCGAAGTAATGTTGTCTAAATTAATGTGGAGTTTACTATCGTAAAATGAGAAAGTACAATTTATTTGAAACTCTTCAGAATTCAGGTATTTTAGATTACTCGAACTGAGTTTTCCATAAAGTTTGCCTTTTTCAAACTCCAGGGTTGAGGAAATATACCCCGTAACCCCTGATTCGTTAAGTGAAATATCGAGCGTTTTTATTGAGAGCTTTCCCTTTTTGATTAAATAAACCCCATTTCCACTAATTGTGTTTTCTCTGTATTTGAATAAGATTTTTTCAATTATTAGAGAATCAGGGAATTCCCGTGTTATTTCCGCGAAAACATCGGTTATGGTTTGCCCTTGTATGTTAATTTCTTGGGCGTTTAAAGAAAGTTTGCCGTTGTATATTGAGTAAAAAAGGTTTAATTCTTTTGCGCTGTTTTGTTGAAATTTAAGAAGACTAATTTTTAGTTTTGCTGAGTCAGGCAAATATATGGCTCCGGAGGTACCGGAAATCCCCAGATTGGTATTTTGGATTTCCATGTCCTTAATCAGGATTGTATTATTTTTTAGTAATATGTCGCTATAAAAATAGAAGTTTTCGCTCCCCCAAGAGATTTCGTTGACATAGCTTCTTATTCTATAGGTTTTGCCCGTGCCCTCACCGGTGAGGTAAATGAAATTTAGTTCAATTTTTGTAGTGTCGAGAACCACTATGCCTTTATTAATCTTTATTTCTTCAAACCGGATAGGGATTGCAAATGTGGTGGGATAAGAAAGGTTTTTCTTATTGCCGGTTTCTTTTAACTTTGAGAGATAAATTGTAAATTCTTCAGCATGTATGTAATTTACGGATTTGAAAAGAATAAGAGACAAGGGATTGTACTTAAGGGTAAAGTTCTTTATTAAAAGTACATCTCCTGATTTTAACTCTCTGAAATTCAAATTGCCAAAAATGTTGAAATGATATCCGCTTATTTTGCAACGTTCGTTTAATAACTTCTCAAGATGCCTTTGTATTAGGATTTTGGAGTATAAGTTAAAGAGGAAATAAGTCGCCCCCGTTAAAAACGAGACAACAAGGGCGACTATTCCGATTTTCTTAACTTTTTGTAGCACTTTGAACAAACTTTAGCTTTTACCAAATACCCATCTACTTCTAACTCAACTTTGCGTAAGTTTGGGAGCCAGCGTCTTGGGCTCTTTTTATTGGCATGAGAAACATTATTCCCATATAATGGTCCCTTTCCGCAAATATCACACCTTCTTGCCATTGCTCTGCCTCCTATTGGTTGTAGGAAATTTTAGAACAAAAAGGTTGAATATTCAAAGACAAAGTCTTCTTATGCTCGTAGTGTGTTATTTGACCTAAATTGACTATCCGCCAGCTTTACTATAAATTTAATATACTAACTGAGGGTGTTCTTTGTTAAATAAGCTGGCGTAGCTCAGTCGGCAGAGCAGGTGATTTGTAATCACCAGGTCGGGGGTTCAAATCCCTCCGCCAGCTGAGAACGATGGAGGGGTACCCAAGCGGCCAAAGGGGGCAGACTGTAAATCTGCTGGCTTTAGGCCTTCGGTGGTTCGAATCCACCCCCCTCCATTTTAAAAGATTTAATGGTTGTAGAGAGTATCCTGTTTTATTCTTTTGGAAAGAAGAAAACAAGAAGCGGGAGTAGCTCAATGGTAGAGCATCCCCTATCCAGGGGACGGTTGCGGGGCATGTCCCGTCTTAGTGTTGAAAAAGGTTCTTTTAAAGTGTGCGGGAGTAGCTCAATGGTAGAGCATCCCCTGTCAAGGGGATGGTTGCGGGGCATGTCCCGTCTTAGTGTTGAAAAAGGTTCTTTTAAAGTGTGCGGGAGTAGCTCAATGGTAGAGCATCCCCTATCCAGGGGACGGTTGCGGGGCATGTCCCGTCTTAGTGTTGAAAAAGGTTCTTTTAAAGTGTGCGGGAGTAGCTCAATGGTAGAGCATC
>CAZZKY010000130.1:0-10059 GCA_964654765.1 uncultured bacterium
CAATTGGCAGCTATTGACATTTTGAGGTACAAATGCTATAATTTTGCTATGGACTTAATGCGTTTAATTGAGAAAGTTGAAGAATATAAGGAAAAACATAGCTCTATAACAAGAGCACTTTCAAAATTAAATGACTTTTACAGCAAAGGAGAAATTACTGAAAAGCAGTTTCTCATTCTCAAAGCAGATTACGAAAAAGAGATAAATTTCCTTACAAAGGAACTCGATGACCTCCTTACCCAGGTAAGAAATAAAGCAGAAGAGTTGGAAAACAAACTAAAAGAACTTAACATCGATTATAAGCGAACCAAAATAGACATTCTTCTCGGTAATAAGCCCCCTGACGCCGGAAGGGCAGAACTTGCAAAAATAGCGAAAGAAATTGTAATAACAGAGCACGAATACAAACAATACAGTGCAATTTTAGAAGCAGAAACGGAAGAAGATTTCGAAAAAATTAGGAAAATGACACTTCCCTCTAGCATAAAGGTAGAGAATGTTACACCGGTTCAAGAGTTACTCGAACAGGAAGAACAACTAAAAAAGAAGCGATTAGAGGGCAAAGCACAACTGTATTTGAAACCCCTTGAAGAAATCTATAAAAGGCTTGAAAAGATAAAGGATTTCTTAGTGGAAAGCCTTCAAGAAGTCGAAACGGTAAAAAACACTCTTGAAGAAGAAGCTGGGAAGCTTGTCATCAAGATACGAATGGGTGGTCCAGAAGAACAGAATGCCAGAAACAGATTAATGGAGGTCATAAAGAAAGTAAAGGAATATGACGAACTCCTTGCGAAGATTAGCAAAACTATAGAAGAAATAAACAAAAGGCTGGGAGAAAAAGAGCTCATCCTAATTGAAAGTCAGGAAGATGTGTCAAAGATCGGGCAGATAGAGGAAATTAACCTGGAAGAAGCCTCAAAGATACTTGAAGAACTTGAAAGGCAGGGATTGGAAGTAATTAGTACAGTCCCGGAAGAGAAATTTGAGGAGGAAGAGGAAGAAGAGAAAAAAATCTCTGAGGAACCTTTACCAAAATTCAAGACAGTAAAGCGAAAGAAGCGTTCACCTGTCGTCCCAATTCTCATTTCAATAACCATCGTTTTAGGAGCACTATTTGCGGTTTATAGGAAATTCTTCTTCACACCTACACCCGAAGAAAAAGTAACATACCCCGTCTACATGGGCAATACGGCTCACAATTTTAATGTCAACGCTATCGTAAGCAATCAGGTACCTCGAATTGACTGGTCAAGAAATTTAACCGGTACACCATCCCAGCCAGCCATAAATGATGGAGTGATTTATGTGGGGACAAGCGAGGGTTTCCTTTATGCATTAGACACACTCGGTAACGTATTATGGCAATTAAACCTTAATGGAAGTATCATCCACGTCCCAGTTATCATGAATAAAAACATAATTGTTGGAACTTTGAATGGCTTTTTGTATATCATTAATACCGCAGGGCAAATTTTAAAATCAAAAACTTTTGGAGGGTCCATAGTGTCACCTCCCATTGCCTTTGGAGAAGTCATCTACGTACCAGTATTTCAGGAGGGTGTTTACGCGTATAATGTAAATCAGGATAAAATTGAGTGGAAATTCTCTACCGAAGGAATGGTAAAAAACATACCCCTAATCGATCAAACTAACCTTTACATTGCTGATTTGAACGGGAAGATTTATATCGTAAACAGAAGCACTGGAATGGAAACTAACCATTTAAAAACTTCAGCTCCTATCGAAAGTTATTTAAACCTATCTGAAAAACACCTAATTTACGGAAATTCAGCTGGTGAAATAGGATGCTTCGATGTAACAACTAACACAATTATATGGTCTTTTAATCTTACGGAACCAGTAGCCGGATCTCCAGCCATTAAAGATAGCTTTGTAATAGTAAATACCGCCTTTGGCAAAGTTTACGCCCACCACATTAAAAATGGAATAAGACTCTGGAATTTTATTACATCCAACTTTATCTCTTCCTCACCGGTCATTATTGACACTTTTGTATTCGTCTCAACAACAACGGAAACGGGCGAATTTGGTGAACTTTACTCTCTCAACCTAAACAGTGGCAATCTAATTTGGGTACTTCCCATACCTAAGGTTCTTGAAACCTCACCAGTATTCTGGGGGAGGAGACTGTTCATAGCTGCACGGGACGGGACCATATACTCTTTAAGCTTTTGATAGGACGATTTAATCCCTTTATAATTAAGTACAACAGGGCCGTTAGCTCAGGAGGTAGAGCACCGGATTTTTAATCCGGTGGCCGCAGGTTCGAGTCCTGCACGGCCCATTTTTTCAAAATTTTTCATGTTTATACATGTTTATAGATAAAAAAACCGTTCAATTTTATCTGCAATAAGGAGGAATCATGTCCCTCGTATTAATCATAATGGGCTCCAAACAAGATATCCCATTTTGCAAAAATATTAAAGAGGAGTTAGAAAAATTTGGCATTGAATCGATTATGCGCATAGGTTCTGCTCATAAAGTGCCTCTAAAAGTTTTAGAGATACTTAAAGAATACGGAGACAAAGCTGATGTCGTCATAACGGTCGCTGGAAAAAGTAACGCCCTAAGTGGTTTCGTTGATGCTCAAATTTCAAAGCCTGTGATTGCATGTCCACCCTACTCTGAAAAATTTGGTGGAGCGGACCTATTTTCCTCTCTGCGAATGCCCAAAGGAGTAGCGCCCTTAGTCGTACTGGAGCCGGAACAGGCAGCATTAGCCGCGGCTAAAATAATTGGAATCAAGGATGCCCATGTGAGGCAAAAAGTTGAAGAGTACCAGAGAGAACTTAAAGAAGAAATAGAGAAAAGTGACAAGGAGCTTCTCGATGGGCAGTGTTAAAGACCTCATAGTAATTAAAGAGCCCACAGAAGTGGAAACAGGCATAGGACACTTCATCTTTTCTGACCGTTACTCCGTTTTTGATTGGGGTGAAATGCCAGACCATATCCCGGACAAGGGCAAGGCAATTTGTATGGTAACAGCCTATTTCTTCGAAAAACTTGAGCAAAGAGGCATAAAAACTCACTACCTCGGAGTTGTAGAAAATGGAACAGTTAAGAGACTTAATGAAGTGAAGGAGCCATCAGATACCTTTCAGTTCAAAATGGTAAGGGTAGTAAAACCGGCCTTTGACGGAAAAGATTACAATTACTCCGTCTTTAAGACATTAAAATCCAACTTCCTTATCCCCCTTGAAGTAATATATAGAAACTGGCTTCCCGAGGGTTCTTCGCTCCTTAAGAGGCTACAAAAGGGTGAGTGGAAACCAGAAGATGTTGGACTAAGCCAAATGCCTCAAGCTGGCCAAAAATTGGAAAAGGCTATTCTCGATTTTTCAACAAAACTTGAAATTACCGATAGATATATAAAAGAAGAAGAAGCACTTGAAATAAGCGGACTTACAAAAGAAGAGTTTTGCAAACTAAAAGAAACGGCCTTTAGGATTAACGAAATTATTACCGAAGAGGTCAGCAAATTTGGCCTTACTAATGAAGACGGAAAATTTGAATTTGCACTTGATGAAGGAAGAAATTTAATGGTGGTGGACGCTGTAGGAGCTCTTGATGAATGCAGGTTTACTTATAATGGAACGCCAATTAGCAAAGAGATATTGAGAATATTTTATCGGGAAACCGAATGGTACAGGGAAACGGAAAAAGCAAAAAAGGAAGATCGGCAAAACTGGAAAAACCTCGTTAAATGCAGTCCCCCACCTCTCCCACAGGAATGGAAAGAGCTGATCAGCTACATTTATAAGAGTTACACCAACGAAATTACGGGAAGAAAGTTTTTTGATGTTCCTCCTCTACGGGAACTTCTTTCCCAATTAGAAAAGCTAATAGGCAGGATTAAAAAATAAATCTATTACAAAGGTTTTTAGAATTAAAGATTTTCTCCCTCCAGGATGCCAATAACGATTTTAACGAGTTCGGGATCAAATTGCTTACCACTCTCTTTAATGAGTTCGAAAATCACCTGATCTTTGTTTAACGCTTTTCTGTAAGGCCTATCAGAGAGCATTGTAACAACCGCGTCAGATATACAAAGTATACGCCCTCCCAAGGGTATTTCTTCGCCTCTGAGCCCCACGGGATACCCTTTTCCATCATACCGTTCATGGTGCGTTCCGACATATAAAGCGGCTCGCTCAAGCCCGGGTATATTTTCTAATATCTCCTTCCCTACAATAGGATGATTTCTAATTTCGTCCCATTCAACGCTATTTAGCGGGCCGTCTTTAAGTAATATGGCTCTTTCCACAACAACCTTTCCTAAATCGTGAAGTAAACCCGCCAGATATACATCTTTTTTCTCCTCGGGTGACAAGTTTAATGCTTCTGCTATCTTTAAAGCAAATTCAGCCACATCTTTTGAATGAGTAGCGGTAAAATAGTCCTTTTTACTTTCAAGTTGAGATAGAATTTCGATTATTTTATCAAGGGCTTCAACACTCTTTTCGTACAAAAACAGATTCTTTGATGCAACTTTAACAGAGCTAAAAAGAACCTTTATCAATTCCTGATCTTCATCAGTAACCTTTTCCTTGGTTCGGGAACCGAGAACAGCTACGAAATTCCGATTTTCTATAGAGAAATAAACAGCGCACAAAATTTTATAGCCAAGGTTAAGATTTTTTAGAGAGATAGAACATATTTCGTTCCCCTTCGTCAATGCATCCAAAGAATAAATATTCTCTTTTATTTCAGCGAGCTCACCCTTCGAAAAGCCAAAATTATACAACAAAGTTAAACCAGCAGGATTAAAGCTATAAAAAGCACAATTTTCTATCTTCACGATTTCTTTAAGATATTCCCTTGACACATCGAAAATCTTAAGAAGACTCGACTCACTCAAAATATCTTCAGCGAGGTTCTTAACAAAAAGGAGAGCTCTTAATCTCTTCTCAGAATCTTCGCGGTATTTTAGCAATTTCAAAACACCTGTGAGATAAGGAATAAGAGATTTTAAAAGTCTGACTTCGCCCCGGGTATAAGGAGGTAAACCCTCGTACCGACCCAAATAAATCATCCCAAAGAGCCTTTCCTCAACAAAGAGGGGAGCTACTATCACCCTGTCGACTTTATAGTACTCTACAAATTTTTTCAAAATTCTCGGTTCATTTTTAGCATCGTTAATAATCAGTATATCCTTTAACTCTAAAGCTCTGGAAGCCGCTGTTTCGGGCGTAAGAGGAATGTTGAAAAAACCTTCAACCATAACATTACCGTGTAAAGAGACATCCTGATAACCTTTTCCCTTTCCCAATAAAATATTGCTCACTTCATCATAAACAGTAATTGCACCTATAGTCGACCATGTAACCTTGCTCAAATAGGCAATTATCTCATTGTAAATTTCTTGGATATCCCTAACCTCTATTATCTTGCTCACAAACTCGTCTAAAATATCCTTCAGATACTCCGACACCGTAATCTTTAAGACAAGTTTTAAAAACCCTTTATGCCCATCTATCCACTTCAATACCAAATCGTTGGTACCCTCCAAGGTTATAATAATTCCACTTGGCATATCAATAAAGGCAACTTTGCCATCAAAGGAATAAACCTCCGGAATCTCACCTCCCAACCCTATGAAACTACTACGATAAGGCGATTCAAAGATATTATAATAAAACTCCACTAACTTCACCTGTGGAAAGTTATCCCTTAACAAAGACTCCAAACTTTTTAAAACTTTGTGTTCACTCATGTGAAAATTATAATAAGCAAGAACAAAAAATTCAACAAAACATTAAAAGGGCATTGAAGCAATAAAAGTGAAAATCTACTTAGCTTAAAGTTTTTAGGAAAGCTTGTCCTACAACTTGCTTATACAATACCCAGACCCTATAATATTATTATAGGCGCCATCGTCTAGTCTGGCTCAGGATACCTGGTTCTCAGCCAGGAGACCCGGGTTCAAATCCCGGTGGCGCTACCACTGGGGGATCGTCTAACTGGCAGGACAGCGGACTCTGGATCCGCCAGTCGGGGTTCGAATCCCTGTCCCCCAGTTTTAATTCAAAATGAATTTAAAAGAAGGGTTAACCTTTGACGACGTTTTAATTCTCCCAGGTGAAAGTGAAATTCTTCCCGCGGAGACCGATTTAAGAACTATCTTTGCAAAAAATGTCCCTTTAAACATACCCCTTGTTTCAGCCGCAATGGACACTGTTACCGAATCAGAAATGGCAATTGCTATTGCAAGACTTGGTGGCATTGGAGTTATCCACAGAAATATGACACCAGAAAAACAGGCCGAAGAAGTTAAGAAAGTTAAGAGAGCCCAGAGCTGGTTCATAGAGGATCCCTTCGTTCTGGGGCCTGAAAATACAGTAAAAGACGCTCTAAAACTTATAGAAGAAAAGGGAATTTCAGGAATCCCTGTCGTCGATGATAACAGGAAACTCCTTGGCATAGTAACAAAAAGGGACCTTCTTTTTGAGAGTGATGATTCAAAACCCCTTAAAGAAGTAATGACCACGGATCTAATTATCGGAACTGTTGGCATATCGATGGAAGAAGCCAAAGAGAAGATGAAAAAACATAAGGTTGAGAAACTTCCGATTGTTGATAAAGATGGAAGGCTTAAATACCTTGTGACCTTTAAGGACATTTTAAGAAAACTGGAATATCCTGAAGCAAACGTAGATTCCCACGGCCGTTTAAGGGTTGCAGCAGCCTGCGGAACGGGTGATGATTCAAAGGAGAGAGTTAAAAAACTTGTAGAAGCCGGTTGTGACGTAATTGTGGTTGACACCGCTCACGGCCACCATAGGCGAGTAATTGAAATGGTTAAATGGATAAAAGAGAACTTTAAAATACCAGTAGTTGCGGGCAACGTAGCCACAAAGGAAGGGTGTAGGGCATTAATTGAGGCAGGTGTCGATGGAGTCAAAGTGGGTGTCGGTCCAGGTTCCATCTGCACTACTCGGGTAGTCGCAGGTATCGGTGTGCCTCAACTTACTGCGATAATGGACTGTTATGAAGAAGCGAAAAAATACGACATCCCAATAATTGCCGACGGAGGAATTAGATACTCAGGAGATATTGTAAAGGCCCTCGCTGCCGGGGCCTCCTCCGTTATGATAGGTAGCTTGTTTGCAGGTACCGATGAAAGCCCTGGAGAAACCATCCTTTACGAAGGGAGAAAGTTTAAAGTATATAGAGGAATGGGCTCCTTAGGAGCCATGTCTCAGGGTAGCAAAGATCGATATTTCCAAGATACTCAAACGAAGTTCGTCCCAGAAGGCGTTGAGGGTATGGTGCCTTACCGGGGAAAGGTTTCCGATGTGGTCTTTCAGCTCTTAGGCGGACTTCGTTCAGGCATGGGTTATACCGGCTCAAGAAACATAAAAGAACTCAAGGAAAAAAGCAGATTCATAAAAATAACCCACGCTGGGGTTAGGGAATCCCACCCTCATGACATTATAATTACCAAAGAAGCTCCCAATTATAGTCCACCGGGAAATCAATAAAGAATTTTAGCCGTATCCAAACCAGGGAAATACCGGTTAAAGTCCAGACCCAATACAAGGGCACAATCAGAAATTTTGTCATAATCCCATTCAATTGTAACCTCTTTGCAACCAAGCCATTTGGCAAGATGTTTAGCATGGGACATAGAAGAGTCAGAGCGTTCTACAACTACCGTCTTTTTAATTGTATCTTTTAAACTTGAATAGTAAACTACATCAAAGCCATCCTGTCTTAAAAGAAAAGTAACCTTCCTTGCAAGGCCTGGGATACCAGTAGCATTAATCACTTCAACCCTTATTGAAGGATTTACATTTTTTACGTACCACATCCTATTCCGGACTTTATATGCTTTAAATGATGAGTAAACCGCAACCGTCAAAAACGCGACAAAAATGAGTCCTAATAAAACTGAAAGAATAATCCGCTTCTTCATATTGAAAATTTTAATGGAGACTAATTGAACAAAGGATTTGGATCATCTATTTTTTCTTTGGAACTTTTAAGTCTCTGAGTTTCAGCCTATTGGTCATCAACACCATCACAATGGGTCAAAAATTCTTTTTTATATTCAGGGAGAATAGAAAAACCATAAACAAGTAAGAAGAAGTCAGAGCCTATTCTATTGTGAAACTTCGGTTCTCTCATCTTTAATGGACACTCAAATGCCAAAAGACAAAAAGTGGTGAATTCAAACACACCATATTCGTCATGAAATGATTTACTAACAAGATAGCCACCACCTTACTTTTGACCCTTTGAATTCTAAAAATTTTTCCATGAAACAATAAGGTTATGTCAAATTCCTTAATTTTTTAAGCTGACTTTTTCATTTTCTGATTCTTACAGTAATTACGGCTCTAACAACAAGTATCAAAAAATACTTTATAGGAAAGGCATTGGACAAATCCTTAGAGTGTTTTAGTAAAGTTGAGATTGGGAAGTTCTTGGACGGTTCTGACATCGTTTCCGAAAACATACAATTGGTATTAATTTATGAAAATATCTTTAGAAGCGCGTAATAATTATTTCAGATATGAGATGGTATGACTTCCAAACTACAATTCGGGAGCCGAAATTTAACGAGATTTTTACAGGATAGCGTGGATAAATATATACCCAATTTTAAATATTTTTCTGTATCATAACTATGGCATGGGCGATGTAAAGTTTACGAAAAGTCTTGAGAATATAAGGATAGAAAGGAGGCTAAAAGCAAGGGTGGATGTTAAAAACTTATGTAGAAAGATAAACATTTTACTTTTCGGGAGCCAAGGGGGTGTAACGGTGTATGTTCCGCTAACTTATTATGTTGGGAATAGGTGTAATATGAAGGAAATATAACAAAAAATACAACAGTTAAAGATACCAAAAGTTTACTTACATTAAAGCATGTTTATACAAGCATCATCGGGAACATCGTTTTTGACAGGATAAGAAATGGAGATGATTTAAATTAGGGTAAGTACTTTTAATATCTCACATAGGCAGTAAGATCGTGCCACTTTAGGAGCGCCGGAGAAGGTCAATATTTGAAGTCTTTTCGGGTAGATTTGGTTGAGGAACCTTGCATTTGATAGCAAAACTGTATAAAGGCTATAAGAGGGATGGTGGTTTTAAAAAGGATGAGTGGCGTAGAACGTATACAACTGCAAAGGAGTGTCTTGATGATTATCTTGACGAAACATGTTTAATTTTCCTACGTTTGGTGGATAATTTGTGACCTAATTGGTAAACAATCCACTATGTTTTTCCGGGGGTGTAATTTTTACAGAAATTATAGTCTAAACTGTGATTAAATTTATAAGAAAAGGGTTCCAGTTCTAAAGTAGGAGAGGTAAAGATGATAAAGGTATTACCTTGCTTAGTAGTATCGGCGTGCGATCCCAATTCACGCACTGCGAATGGGATTTCCCGGAATATAAATCGTCACTCTACAATAAAAATTTTCTGGGACTCAAGTTTTGAACAGTAACAAAAACTACGATAATTACTGAGATCATACAATCCTTGAATGCGTACACATAGGGATGTGGTTTTTGCGATAGGAATGTCCTGGGGTTAGACATCTTGACACGCAATTGTGATTAAGATAGATCTATACTTATCAATTAGAAAAAATATCTTTGGACGAACCCTACGGCGAGCTGTTGTCTGACGTGGGAACGGAGAGAGTAACTTTTGGGAATTAATAATCTATATTCTTGTTTAGACCGCAAGAAAATATGTTAAACAAAAGATCGACTTTTACAAAGTATGTGATGGGGCAGCCATCGGGCTTGGCCACTCACCCGTGCCCTGAGTGTCTTACTCATTACACGAGGCCTCTCAATACAGCTTGTTAATACATTTTACATCTGAAACAGAAGCGAAAATAAATTTCTACAGCAAAAAGCAGTCTCAGACTTGGCAATTGATAGTTTTCAATATCTCTCAAGGTGTTATCAGGACAATATAGATTAGTAACCACTTTCACGGAGTAACAACGAAAGTGGGTGGGAAGTGTTAATGGATTACGTTTACTTAACTGACATTGTACAGATCGGAGTTCGAGACTGT
>CAZZKY010000131.1:0-3017 GCA_964654765.1 uncultured bacterium
GTCTGCGGAGAAAAAGATATCCCAATCAACTCGCTTTTCTTTTATGAGATTTGCAAGGAAAAGGCTTCCACCTGCTCTTCTTTTGATTTCGATGCCTGTTTCTTCTTTGAATTTCTTTGCGAGTTCTTCCATCATCGTTGACAAAGAGCCAGCGTGAAGGACCGTAAGGTGGGCAAGGAAAAGGAGAGTTAAAAGATGCATATTATAAGAAAATTGCCACTTCCCATTTAAAACTGGATAGTGCTAAAATAAGAGCAATTCATAGTGATGTCAGTTTTTCAATTCTTGTATTGTTTTCTTAATCTCTTCGAGTACATCTTTATTGTGGATTACTTTTTTGTCACCTTCTCTGATTGAGAAGATGATAAAAACCTTTCCGCTATATTTTTCTTCAAACTTTCTGTGACTCTCTTTCAGCCACTCTTTCCACTTATGAAGCTCAGGCGTTTGATTGTAAGTAATCGGTTTTATTTGTAGCCCAATGTATCTTCCCTGTACTTCTATATAAAAATCTACGTTGTAAAGTCTATCCCACTCATCGGGGGCGGGTTTGATTTCTACTTTTAGTTCCTTCTGCAGGAATTTGTAAATTGTATTAATTTCTGTCTGATAACCCTCAAAGGTCCTATTCAAGACCAATTTGTAGATGTAGTCTATGCAATCTTCTTCGGAAACCTCATCTATTTCGGCTCTTACAACTTCGGTGATTTTGACATAGAGCTTTTTACCCAAGTCTTCAATATATTCCTCTGGAGTAAGAGGTATCCCTTTTTCTTTAATGTACTCTCCAAGTTTTATTAGATAGCATTTTCTCCAATCTATAAGAGTCTTTGGTTTACATTCCCTAATCCATTCCGAAACGGGTCCAACACTCTCTTTTTTGTTAAGGCCCCATCTATTTGTTGCTATATTCAGTATCCATTCCTTTGCCATTTAAAAACTCCCTTTCAAGTTCTAAAAATTTTTTCTTCATAAAGTATTCTTGTGTTTCATCAGCTTTTGCAATACCTGCTTTTATAAGGTATGCATTGATGAAAATTTTATTTTTAAGATATACGTAAGCGTGTAAAGTATTTTCACTTGGGGTAAAGCTACTTTCGACTTTTAAGGAGACATCTTTTTTGAGCAGATATTCTTTAAGGTATTCCAATGCTTTTTGTTTGTCAATCACTCTTACTCCTGCTAATTTCACTAAGAGGCCTGTGTTAAGTTTAATTGTGTGTTCATCAATTATTTCCACTACTTTATATTGAGTATTTTTTCTAAAATTGAGGTTCTTAGGGTCTAAAATAGGCTTAGAATCCTGTATGGTTGGAATATAATCGACATCCTCAACTCGTGGAGTGGTTGTTTTTTTAATAATTTCGATTCTATCAAAGTTTAAAAGGCTTTCAGCACCTACTTTCTTTTTTATGATCTCAATAAATTCCTCATTGATCTCGTACCCAATAGCATTTCTTTGAAGTTCCATAGCAACTTTTACGGTAGTTCCGCTTCCTAAGAAAGGGTCAAGTACTGTTTCTCCGACGAAAGAATACATCTTGATAAGTCTCTTGGGTAATTCTTCGGGGAACATAGCTTCATGGTCTATTTGTCTTTCACCTCCAAATTTCCAGTGTCCTGAAAAATATTCTTTCCATTCTTCTTTTGTTAACCTTGATTTTTCCTTAATTTCGTAAGGGATTTTTTCCGCTTTCCCAGGTTTTTTAAAGATGAGTATAAATTCATAATCAATTTCTATCATCCCGTTACCAGGGTAGGGATAGGAACCCATTACGGTTGCACCACCTGTTGTGTTCATAGTTGTTTTTTTCTGCCAAATAATAGCTCCCATATAATCGAAACCGATTTTTTCGCACTGAGTTATGATTTCTGCATGTAAAGGAATAATTTTGTATCTGCCGTAAACTATGGAACGAGCGAATTGGTCTCCGATGTTAATGCAAAGCCTTCTCCCGGGTTTTAAAACTCTGAAGCACTCTTTCCATACCCTAAACAAATCTTTTAAGTATTCGTGGAGGGTTTGTCCATATCCTATTTGACCAGGGCTTCCATAATCCTTGATGTGCCAGTAAGGTGGGGATGTAACGACTAGTCCAATACTATTCTCTTCGATTTCTTCCATTTGCCTACTATCGCCAATAAATATTTTCGCCCAACTCATCTTACTTTCCTAATTTTAAAAATTCCAACGATGATTCAATGTGCAATGTGAAAATTATATTTTTCAAAGGTGCAAAATTCAAACTTTTGTTGTTCCTTATGTTGTATTTCGGGTTTGTTGTAGCTGTCCAAAATGCTAAGTTGAAGCATATCATACTTATTCCACTGCAACCCTGTTGGATGTAAGTCGGGGGAAACATAAGTAAGACATAGCGCGTTTGTTGAAAAGATATAGAAAGTCAGTCGTGTATTTTTTATTGAGTAACTCGAGATTTAAACTGGTGTGAGATTACTAAAAACTACAAAGAGTCTGTTTAATATTAAGGAGAGACGGTATTTCTCCGACCAATATGGATAGGCTGCAGATAAGGTAGATAAATTAAGGAGGTTTACAAGGGTATAAAGCTGTTTGATGATAAGGGTTCTCTTTATAGCTTAAAACTTTTTGAGGACTGTAGATAACTGGCATGTTATACAAGAAAGGGTTGAGGTATGCTTTTAAAATTGGTATTAAAAGTTGATTACACGAAATAAGGAATATTGAGTCGATTTTTAGTTTTTATGCATTTTACATAGTAAACGCAAGCGGTGCATAAATTGCAAAATTATTGCGATGTTAACTATTACTGAAAAACAATATTGTTAAAGCTTCGCTGAGGTAGAGAAAGGCGTAGTCCAGTTCACCCATTTCGAGTAGGTTTGCGATTTCCGAGGCCTTTGATCTGACATTTTTTTCTGAGGAGTTAGCGAGAATTTTGTTAGCGATTTCCTCTCCATATTTTGATTTCAGAATTTCTATGAGGAGTAGTGTCCTGTAACCGCAGGGGTCCAGTTCGGGGTTTGACCTTCCGATT
>CAZZKY010000132.1:0-1887 GCA_964654765.1 uncultured bacterium
AGAACAAATAGAAGGCGCCAAAGGTTGTAATAATTGGAATCAAGATACCTCCAAGAACTATTGCAACTCTCTTCCTAATAGATTTCATCTCTCTCCGTAAAGGTTATCATAATCAATCTTCTCAATCTCTTCAATAAATATTGACATTAATACGGGGTCAAAATCGCTCGGCTTAGTTATATTATCTCCCTCTGTCATAATTTTAATCGACAGCGCGTGGGAATAAGGTTTTTTGTACGGTCTTTCGCTTCTTAATGCATCATAAACATCAACAATTCTTATTATTCGCCCGGGCAAGGGGATTTCCTCACCTTTGAGGCCAAAAGGATAGCCGCTGCCATCGTAGTTCTCATGATGATAAAGGCAAATTTCCTTTGCAATACGGAATTCGGAATCAGTAAAGAGATTTGCACCATATATTGTATGTTTTCTAGCCAACTCCCATTCTTCGGAAGTTAATTCTCTCTTAACCTGCAATATCTCAATTGGTATAAAAATTTTGCCGATATCATGAAGAACCGAATAGTTTATTATCTCATCTGCATAGTCCCTGTCAATTTTAAGCCTATTCACAATAAGCCCCGTCAAATATTTGACCCTTTTAAGATGCTCACCGGTCATATGCTCATAACTCTCGGCCACTAATGCTAACTTTTCAGCGAAATCAAAAAAGGCTTCCTTGGTTCTTATAATAAGAGTCACTGACTTCCTTTCCTCTTCCTTCAATTTATTAACAAGAGAGTCTAAAGTCATTGCCACTTCAGATGACTCCTTGATTTTGAACTTCTCGACCTCGACCTTTGGTAGCTCGTAAGAATTGAGTTTTTGCAAATGACTTTGAACTCTTCTAATGTCTTTTCTAATCACTGAATATTCATTTAAAGCCACGAAGAATGTGAGAATTATTAACATAAAAAAGGTCAAAACACCAAAGATGAAAATAGTATGCATCTGGAGAAAATTTAGTCGAAGTAAGACCTTTATTGGTTCAGACCACCCGTTAAAAGCTTGGATATAAAAGGTGTTTTCAAGATCTCTTTTGTAAAACTCCCACCACTTCAGAGGTACAAACGTAAGACCACCTTCAGTTAAAATTTGTGTACCATAAACATTGAAAATTTTCACACCTTCAATAAACACGGAAAGATCTTTGATTCTCCTAAAATCCTGAAGATAAAGATCGGGATTCATTATTAGACTTATAGCAAAGATATCGCCGTTAATGAGCCTTTTAAAAATTAAAGTTCTTCCCAAACCTTCAATAAAAGTAAAGGGGTAAAAACAGACTCCTTTAATGTCCAACTCATCTGTCAAAGCAGACAAAAAATCAGGATTTTCAAAAATTTTACCAATTTGAAAATTAGACTCACTCGACCATTTGATCTCACTTTTTTGGTTAAACACAAAGAAACTAAGGTCAGTAAACAAAGTATGTCTCAAAAGAGAGCTTATTTTTGATTTTATTAATTCTTTGTCCAGAACATCGTAACTCTTGCCCAGCAAAATGGCTCTTTCAAACTCCCTTTCGCTCTCCAGTAGAATCTTTTCTATGGTTTTCTTTTCCGTAGCTATTTCAGCAGAAATTGAGGAAACAATAGAGTTAACAACTGCCCCAATCCGCGGTTTAATCTCGCTGGAAACACGAGAAGTAATGCTCGAAATATTTTTCCACGAATAATAAGAGGATAATGCGGCAGAAACTACTAATACAGGAAAAATAATGCCAAAGTAAAGAAAACGGTAATAATATTTAATGGGCTTCAAATTAAACTCCAAAATTATTTTATAGAAACATCTGCGTCAATTCCAGCCTAAAGTGAAACACCAGCATTCCTAAAAATTAATCTACTCGAATTAGAAAATTTTTTTTCATATGGCTGAACAAAA
>CAZZKY010000133.1:0-3723 GCA_964654765.1 uncultured bacterium
TGCCCCACCATACACACCTCCTTTTATCTAATCAAATAATCCAACCACATTAGGGCTGGCTTAATTTTTACCAAAAAGCCTTTTTTATTGATATCAAGTAGTTGCAAAAGATAATTTTTGTCTCTTAAAATCTTTTCGCTCCTCCCAAAGAGGTATGCCAAGGCACTATAGGGCTTTAAACTAAACTTGCCCTCTTTTTCAAATTTTTCAGTCAAAGTAGATATCTCAAGTAATTTGTATATGAAACGTCGAGGAAGTTCTACACCGTTAATTTTTTTCGGAGATAGGCTGGCTCCACTTTCATCTACACATCTGACCCTGAATATCTTTTCTGATTCTTCTTTACTTTGCCCTTCGCAAATTTTTACCTCGCTGATAGAAAAGCTGGGTGTGTTATAGAAATCTCTGATAAGAGGTTTAATAAAATTATACGCAATATCTTTCCACTCCTCCCAATACATACTACGAGACCATATAGTTAGAGAGTTCTTCCCTATTTGAGACTTAGACATCTTCTCCTCTTCATCCGCATTCTCGGCAAGTAACTGAACGGGGAACTTAGTGTGATTTACTGAAATTCCGCCAGAGAGAGTTATTGGAATTCCGTCACCGACAAATCTTTTAAACATTTCTCTAACATCAAAACTAAACTCAATTATATCATGCCAAGTACCCACCGCAAATAGGTCATCACCACCTGCATATACGATTACCAGTTCCCTTGGGTAATTTTCACCCTCGTAAAGCACTGAGAACTGCTTATACTCACTTACAGAACCACTGGCAATTCTGTTAACATAATGTTTGAAAAAGAGATTTATAAATCGTGAAAGGTTACTTAATCGAGATAGAGAAACAGAAATTTTAGGAAGTCCACGAGAAAAGAGATAACCAAGATCGTCTACATCCATTTTCAAAGCAGCAATAAGCTCACTACCCACATAGTGAAATTCTAAGTCACTTATTTCTTTACTTGACACCTCCTTCGGATTCTCCCCCGCTTCCAGGCTTTCTTCCATTTTAAAAATCCTTGAAAACCCGGGATAATTCCCGCAGTAGAGTGGCGTACCGAAATGAAGTTGCTCCCCTTCAGGGTTTATGACCCAGATGAATTCGGATTCAATTGGCTCATCACTTAAGACGAGTTTTTCACCTCCTAATAAGTCAAATTCAAAGTAAAACTTCCCAGATGGCTTTGGATTATAAGCAATGTATTTAGCACGGTGTACATATTTACCGAGATCGGTTAGATCGTTACATTTTTTGCACCTTCGCGACTCCTCAAATTCTTCCCTGCTTATATCTTCACCACACACCTCACATTCATAAATGCCAGAGGATTCAATAGGTGCGAAAACTTCCTTAGGATCAAGCGTGGAAAACTTCTTAAACTTCTTTACATTCAATTTTTCATGCAGCCGAGAAATCACATCAGAAATACGTACATCACCTCTGCATAGAAGCACTTCGCCACTGAATTCTTCTAATGCGTAGTTCAACCACAATCTACCCCTGTGCTCTTTCCAGAGTTCTCCATTAATTTCTTCTAAAAGTTTTGCTACTCTCTTTTTCGCATTTTCCGTATTCTGGAACAATATGGTTAGGTTCCCCCCACCCAGAAATACAACGTTGGAATCAAAAAGATTGAGTTCTTTCAAAAGTCTTTTTGCGACGAAATTGAGAAGCATTTCAATGTAAAAGGAACGAGCACGGAGCATTTTTAAAGAGCCTCTCGTTCCTACCGTATAGATAAAAGATTGTATGCCAGATATGTCTACAAGAAGAAGGGCAAAATAATTATCTTTAGGATTATCAATCTCGGAAATTTCTACGTCAATTATTCCCTTTTTTCCAGAGGTTTCAATAAGGTAATTATAAAGTGCCAGTGCAATAGCACAAGTTGTTTTTGAATGGTCAAAGAGCGAAATATCGGTGGAGATTTCATCCTTGATCAAGGTGTGAGATGGAACAAAGGAAAAGAATTCTTCCATCAAGTTTAATACTGTGTTGGGGTGAAAATCCGATTTATTAATAGCAAGGGTAAATTCTTCTAACAACGTATAGTAATCTTCCCTTTGTACTTTAACCCCTAAGGTTTTAGGGAAGTTTGGACCTTCACTAAGTCTCCTTGGAGGAAAATAAAAAGCTGCATTAGATTCTTCAAGTGTAGAAAAAACAGATTTTAGAGGGGTATAGAGGTCAAACTCCTGCTCCTTTTCTTTTCGGTATTCCCTTTCACCTGCAGAATAGTTATCGGCAACAGCTACAAGCCTTAGGTCCTTCTCATAACGACTACGAACATCCAATTCACTTTTCTCTTTACCAGTGAAATGGTGATACTTTGCAAATAGTGCTAACTCCTTCCCAAACTCGTTAAATCTTTCCAAAAGATAGTCATGCCCAAATTCCTGATGGGTCTTCTCCTTAGGATTTTCGCTGGCCCTTTGAACGACCTTTCCGATATCGTGAAGCAAAGCCCCTAAAGCTATCCTTATCCTCTCATCGCCTAAATTCACTTTGCCTTGCATCTCTATCTCCTTGTTACTCAAATATTATTAACGGATAAATCTTCCCCTTTCTGACATTTGCTCCTTGTAAACCTCCCACATCCCGAATCCCTGTGAATTCTTTGCCCCCAGCCCTGCATCATAAGCAAGGGAGAGATAGGGTTCGGGAAGGTTAAGCTTAAAAAGCCCCATCCATCCTTTAATTACGAAACCTTTATATTTAACAATGGATAGATTCCTCTCATTAACTCTATATGGCTTTATGTAAGCCCCTTCAAGTTCAGGATATTTACCTTCGCCTCGAAAGGCAATCAGCTTCCTTTTGAGGTTTTCCAGCACTAACTTTTGAAAATCTGCCTCAGCGGGGTTGTAGTAGTAAGTTTTCTTTTTACCATCCTTTTCAAAGGTCGAGTAAACAACAAGAGGCGATAGCATTTTAATTATAAATGGGGATTGTGTAGGTCTAATGGGCAAAATTTCTGCTTTACTCAGGGTTACCTCCTGATCATTAAGCTCTATCTTTTCCTTTTTAAGGAGAACCTTAACAAGAGACTCAAGAAGTTCGTCATAAGGAGTACTAAAATAAAACCTCACAGGGCCATAGAACACAAAATGACGTGACCTCAATTTTGAATTCCCAAATAACCTTGAAAAAGTGAACATCTTAAAACTCCGTTTATGATAGGCAAAGCCGTGATCATGGAGCCAAGAAGCAAGGTTTTGTTCCAGATTTACATAGATGAAACTCTGGATAATGGAATTGTAATGAACCGGAATTACAAAGGGAGAAACTCGCGGTGTGAATTCAAACAAAACCCGCATTTTACAAATTATATATCTGCCTAAACTTAAAAACAAATTTTTTGTTAAAAAACGCACAATATCCTTTGTATAAAGCATATTTGATTGAAAAGAAGCCGGGCCGTTTTAATAATTAAGGGAATGGAGATACAGGGTTCTGCGGTGTAACTGATTCAACATTCACAAAACAGCTAAATGGCAAAAACGCGGTATTTTCTAATATACATCCCAAAAAAAACAATTAAAAAAATACGAGGTTCTAAGAAAAAAACTACCTTAGCGAATAGACCTTGCAAGAAATTCGCCCTATGAGTTAATGAATCCTGAAATCGTAAGACGCATGTAAGCAATATTCGACTTTATTAAACATCCTATGATAAATTGAATTCAAATTGGGTGCGAAAATTTATTCACA
>CAZZKY010000134.1:0-2781 GCA_964654765.1 uncultured bacterium
TTGTAATCATTACGCCTTACTCCAATTACATCGAACTGCCTCGCGTCTGTATTTTCATTCATACTTACCCCTAAGTTTTTTCGAAACTTCCACACGTGCACCATTAAATAATCCTTTGGTAACAAGCTCGTTACTTTGACATTATTCAATCCAAAATTTTTGTTTAATTTCCGAAGAGTATCATTGCAAAAATTGACCATAACACTTAATCCATCACCATTTGCAAACTTTCGTCTTTAAAATGTACCCTACCGCTTTTTCCCTTTTAGCCAATTTCAAATAAAGTAATTCAGGTTTAGGATAAACAAAGTAGACAAGTGAATCCACCTCCACTAACCTCACAAAGACACTTAAAGCCTTCTTATTTACTTTTTTTATAGACATTAGTTACCCCCAAAGGAAGTTAAATGATTTAGATTTGCTGTAAAGAGAGGCTTTCATCAGCTTCTTACGCAGTTTCAACAATTCGTCGTTTTTTTTCGAACTCAACGAAAGTTTGGTAATATTTTTTGCTAATTTAAAGTAACACAGCTTTCCCAGTTTCTTCATTTCGAGAACTTCAAAACCTTTTTAAAAACTTCGAGTATCTCTTTTAATTTACTAAGATTCAACGAAACATAAACATACGCCAAATACAAACCCACATCTGTAATAGCTAATTCAACTAACTTCTTATGACTTAAATAAAACCTCAAAAACAAGGTAGCCGAAACTAAATTTTTGTCCATATAATTAGGTTCTATACTGACCACTTTTCCTGATTCTTCCTCAATACACTTATATCTTCCTTTTTTGAAACAAAGTGAGCCCAAAGCGAAATATGCTTCAAAACAATCAGGGTTTAAAATGGCTCCCCTTTTTGTGTTTTCTAATTTCTTTCCTAGCTCTCGGCTGTCAGAAGAGCCAAGGAAGATGATAACTTCAGAAAATAAATAATAAGTTTCAACATTGTCAGGGCCTAAATTAATTATTTTTCTTAACCCTTCTTCCTTTAACTCCCTAATGCCAAAATGCGTAGCACTCATTAAAACCTCTTCTTGAAGTTCTCTCAAATAAATAGTAGCTTTCTGTTTTTCAGCGGTGTTATAAAAATTTGGATTTATCATAAGCACCTTCCAGATATTCTTTTTCGCATCGCAATACACTCCTTTTTCCAAGTAAATATAACCCAATCCACAGCATGCTCTTGCATTATTTGGTTCAATCTTTATCGTGTTTTCGACAAATTTTATTTTCCTTTCGTTTTCGCTCATAAAATTGTAACTACAAGCAAAAGCTAAATAAGGATCTACAAAGGCTGGGTTAAGTTCGATTGCCTTTTTCCGCGCCTCTGCAATCGTTTTACTCCCTTCACGAAAACTAACCCTATTAGTATTTAGAAACAGAGTTCCTAACCAATAATGGCTTTTTTCGTCTTGAGGTTTTATATTTATCGCCTGCTTGAACTCATTCTCTACTCTTTCATAATAGGCCAACTCGCACGAAAAAATCCCAAATTCAATATTGGTCAGTACCCATTTAGAACCTATCGCTAAGAGCTTCTGATACACAAGGAGAATTTTTCTATATCTTTTCCAACAATTTAATAACTCCGCAAGACCTATATATGCTCCAAAATATTTTTGATTCCTTTTTATTACTTCCCTATATTCCTTCTCACTCTCTTTATACTCCACCGCTTTGAATAAAACCTCTCCAAACCTACATCTAATATTAAAAGGAAAAACACAAACACCTTGGTGAGACACACAAACAACTACATCAAATTTTTTAAGATTCAAGTGAATTTTCCCAAGAGAACTATGAAATCTGGGATCTTGAGGTTTGCAATTTAACTCATCTCTAAATTCCTTCACTCCTTCCCCATGCTCCTGTAATTGATTTAAAAAATAACCAAATTTGAAATGAACTTCTGGATAATCCAGATATATTGAGAGGTTGCTTCGGAACAAATTATCAGTGGCTTTGAAAATTTCCCTACTTAAAAAATTAAGGGACAAATTTAATGACCTTATAGATTCCTTTGTGAGGTCCTTTACCACCACCCCCTCCTGCGCCAGAACCTCACATTTTATCTCTTTTTATTAAGGCTCACTTTATTGCACTCTTACAGAAAAAGGCTATTAGCAGAGCCTACGCCCTCTATGCTACTACGTCAGCTCCACAGAAAGTAAGATAGGGAAAAATATCACTTTTACAGACTGTTCCAATAAGCCCTTCACCAAAAACGATTACCTTTTTTGTGCTATCACGCTCATGTATGGCAATTGTAGCAAGCTTTGCATTGCCATTTCTCTCATATACGTACTTTTGTACCAATTTCCACCCCTCCTTTAAAATTTTCGCACAAAATAGTACATCTAAATAAATCCAAATTTTTTGCATTCAGGAAAATTAGTTTTATTCTACTTTAAGGTTCCCCAATTTCCAAATTCTCGTATAGTAATATTATAAAGCAAAATAAGGGGATTGTCAAGTTTTTATAAGTAAACACAAAGCGGGAATGGTTTAGAAACATTATCTCATCAGGACATTGTCACTAATCTTCAGAACCATCTTAAAATCTACAATTATATAACCCGAACTGCAAAGTTCTTAATTCGAAAAAATTAATATGTTCAGCTTTATACCCACAACACAAAAAAAGCAAAAAAACACGAAAATAAAAAAAATTAGAAATTCTTTAAAAACCAATTTGATAACCGTCGAAGGTAAGCGAAAAACTTTTCACTTTACCATTTACAAAATTATAACCAACAAATAATTGCGCCTTCATCTTAG
>CAZZKY010000135.1:0-41076 GCA_964654765.1 uncultured bacterium
TACAAGCTCTTCAATCCAGACAAGCTTTGAGGTTCTCACTTGGATTCGAACCTCTGCTCTCTGGTTATGGGCTCCATTATCCGAAATTTCTTTAGAACAGGGGCATAAAGTTTGAACAGGTACCTTAACCTCAAGCACGAAATCAAACTCGCTTCCCTTTGCAGCGATAAATTTACACGTGTAATTCATATACGATTCCATCTTTGAGACCGGCGCCTTTTTCTTAATAAAGTATGGAAACTCCAATTCAAGATAAGCTTTCTCGGCCTTCAGCACCTTTTTAAGCTCGTCCAGGATGTTTTCTATGTTTTGCAATGTAATATTGTTGGAATGTTTATTAAGAACTTCAACAAATCTTGACATGTGGGTGCCACGGAATTTATGCGGTAATTCAACTGCCAGCTTAACCTTCGCGGTAGTATGCTGAAGGACATTCGCTCTGTCCATTACCCTTATGGGATAAAGAAGATCCTCTATCCCGACTTTATCTAAGGGAATCTTTCTTGGATCGTGCTGATTCTGAACGTCCTTCATCTTTAAACGTCACAGATCAGATAGGTTTCAAAACCATCCGGCGTTTTTCTGATCTCAAGATTGTGGTAAGTAACGCTCTTAATTTCCTTTTTTAGCCTATGTCTCTCAGGATCGTAGTCCTCATAAAAAAGCTTTGCATTAATCGAGGTACCCTTTATTTTTATTTCACAATCAGTAAAAACCTTCCCTTCAACAATCGTTCTGAAAATAACCTCACTCAAAAAATCCACAAGGAGGTCCTCTAAGGTTTCCGCACTATCCGAATATATAAGCTCTTTTCGCTCACCCTTCCATTTAACTTCAACCATCGCATTAACTATAGCCTCAAAACCGCTTTTGAACAACTCTTCAAGGGTTTTACCGTATATCCTTACCCCAAAGTCTGCCGTGTGGTCAAGAATTTCATACGGCATAGCTTAGCTCCATTTAATTTTGTAAACAAAACTTACGCCTCTTGGCAACAATACCAGTTCAACTTTTTCTTTAAAATTAAACAAATGGGCATCCACGTAGGCGTCAGCCACCGAATATAGCCATGTTCCCAGAAAATAAAACCCATAGGAAAGGCTTTCGCTAAACTTTTGCAAATCTCCGAACTTCTTGTATTTAACATACCTGGAAATAGCGTTATACCCGGTAAAGCCTTCTATTGATGCAATAATAACCCCCTTTAAGTACTTCCCGTTATAAAACTGCCCTCCTCCCGGTAAAAAGGCTGACAAGAGAGCGGCTTTTTCTGGATCTTTTCCCCCTACTCCCATTGCAATAAGGACCAGAAGACCAAGAAGTTTCATTTCTTACCAAATAACTTTTTCAAACCCTTTAGAATTTTCTTTAATCTTAAAAGGAGAACAAGGAAAAAGGCCTCTTTGATTATTCTTTTGGACATCTTTGAGGTCCCTGCCCTTCTTTCTATAAAGATAATTGGAACCTCCTTTATCCTAAAGCCTTTTTCATAAGCGTAGTAATCCATTTCTATCTGAAAGGCGTAACCATCGGAGTGAATTTTTGAAAGGTCTATACTTTCAAGCACTTCTTTCCTGAAGCATTTGAAACCTGCGGTGAGATCTTTAACTGGTACGCCGGTGACGATACGCGCATAAACATTTGCAAAATAAGACAAAATTAACCTTTTTAATGGCCAATTAACCACGCTTATTCCATTGGTATAACGTGAACCAATTACTAAATCTGCTTCCTTAGCGGCTTCAATAAGCCTTGGTAAGTCTTCTGGATTGTGTGAAAAATCGGCATCCATCTCCACCACTAAATCATAACCCTTCTTAAGAGCATACTTAAAACCTTCCACATAGGCAGTTCCAAGGCCGAGCTTTGCGGGCCTCGCTAAAAGATTTACCCTACCACCATACTTATCCATAAGAAGCTTCACTTCTTCCTGAGTGCCATCGGGCGAATTGTCGTCAACGATAAGAACATCTATATTTTCTCCCTTAGAAAGGACTATTGGCACGATGTCTCTTATATTCTCTCTTTCGTTGTAAGTTGGAATAATTACAAGAACTTTCTCCATAGATTTAGAATAAAGCTTTATCCCTGTTCCTTCAATGAAACTACACCCTCTAACAATCTATCCCAGTGATTTCTAACCTCCATTATCAATTCTTCTTTTGTAACAGGCTGGGCACCGAGTTTGGTAATTTCAATACCGGCCCCAATCGTAGCCAAAATGGAGGCCTCAAAGAGGGAAAGTCCACTGCACATCCCAAGGGCAAGTAAGGAAATAACCATATCTCCTGCACCTGTAACATCAAAAACCTTTCTACGAAGGGAAGGAATATGGTTAATCGCATCCCCATTGGAAATGTACATACCTTCCTCTCCTTTCGTAACCACCAAATTTTTTATATTAAGTTTTTTTCTAAAAGTTTCAACACTCCTTCCGAAGTTTCCACGAAACTTTGCTATCCCTGTGGCTTTCCGGAATTCTTCAAAGTTGGGTTTAACCAAAAAGGCGTTTTTCATTGAGCTGTAGTGTTCAAATTTGGGATCAATAAAAACCGGTGCAGAGGAAGAAGCTATGATCGTTCTATACATAAAACCATCTAAGAACCCTTTGTTATAATCCTCAATAATTATAAAATCGGCATTTTGTGATCGGATTATTACATTCTCAAGAATTTTTTTCCTTATTTTTCCACCCCGCTCCTTCAAATCCTCCCAGTCAATTCTTAAGAGTTGCTGGCCTCTGGCAATTATCCTGTTTTTGACTATGGTCCTTTTACCCTTAACCACCCCCACCATTTCAACTCTAATTCCCTTGCTTTCCATTAAATCAATAAGCATCTCACCCTCAAAATCCTCTCCCACGAGGCCTGCAACCATTACCTCAGCCCCAAGGGCCCGCAAATTACTTGCCACATTTGCTGCACCGCCAACTCTAAACTCATCCCGTTCAACCCGAACAATAGGGACAGGGGCCTCCGGAGAAATTCTCTCCACAGTGCCAAAAGAATAGACATCAAGCATAAGATCTCCTACTACAATCCCCTTCAGATTTTTAAATCCCTCAATGGCTTCCAGAATCTTTTCCATCTCATCCCTCCAACATTACTCTCAAAAACCGAGAAAACCTGAACAACATAATCTTTTTTCCAACATCAACAAGACAAAATTTACTTCCTGTTTCTTTTAACTTTCCTATTGCTTTTTCTACGGTGAGGTCGCCACTTAAAACAGGAAGAGGAATTACGCTGGATTTAACATTTCGAGTTAGAAGTAACTTTTTAAAATCAATTAGGCCAAGAATTTTGTTATTTTCTGAAACGAGAACGACGTCACTTGACCTGAATGGATTTTTCACAAGATCTTCAACATCAACAACAAAGCTATCAGCAGGTTCTGCAAACTCTTTCAATTTCAACTCCTGCCATCGAGAAAGAGAAAGAATCAACCTGGCCCTCTCACTATCCAGTTCACCATCCCTAACTGACTCCGAAACTAATAACTTAATTATTTCTGCAGCCTCTTTTTTCCTCTCGCCCTTGAACAGTCGGATAGGAAACAGTATAAAAAGAATGACTCTGTTTATCGGAATTGCAAGATAAGAAAACATAAATATAAAAGGAGCAAAGAACTTAACTATTGCACTGCTCCTCTCTCTTGCAAGATTTTTGGCAAAAAATTCAGCAAAGAGTAAAGAAACGGAAATGATGATACCAGATATTCCTATGGACTTTGTAGTATCCAATCCAAGACTTTTCAAAAGCCAGAAAGCCACGATGGAGGATGCAGAGGAAAAAAAGTTTAATCCAACCAGAACGGTAGTTATTACCTCTTCAACATTAAATAAAAAATTTTTATATCTTCCTGAAATGCCAGCGAAATACTTTCTTTGGCAAAGAATATAACCTGTCTCGAAAGCTGAGAACACAAATACCATCACGATGCAAATAATCAAAATTAAAAACCAGATCATGTGAGTTCAACCTTAATTTTAGTTAGTTTTGCAAATTCCTTTTCTATAATCTCAAATTTAATACCTTCAAATTCGATAAATTCGCCCTCATCTGGAATCCTCCCTGTTAATTCCATTATCAGGCTCTGAACCGTCGGGGTATCAAAGGGAATCCTTTTCCTGAGAATCAATTCCATATCGTGAATCGGAAGGTCTCCACTGACAATTAGACTTTTTTTACCAATCCACTTCACTGGTGGAGCGGGGTGAAATCTTTCAAGAACATCCCAGAGGGTCAACACGCCCACAAAATTACCATACTCGTCGATAACCGCAAAAAATGCATCGTCAGGGTAATCTTTCAAAACTTTCAAAACCAGAACATTTACAGGGACTGCTGGACATTCAGAAACAAACCTTTCCACCTTCTCCTCTGGATCCGCTTCTATAATCCTCACATCACTCACTCTTAAAACGCCTAAAAACTCAGAGCCATCCAGCACAGGGTAGCTGGAGTATGAATACCTCCCCACTACCTCTAAAAAATATTTAACTGTGTCAGTCGGTTTTAAAGCAACAATGTTATCTCTCGGTGTCATAAGTTCGCCAACCTTGGTTCGAAGTATAGATATCCTTGAGCTCAATGCAGGATCGGAAGTAATTGCGAGATCTTCCATTTCGTCAAGAACGTCACCTATAGCATCATCCGATTCTTTAAAACTAAACGTAGGGATAAACTTAGCAACAGGTTTCAACAAAAGAAAGAAAGGATAAACAACTAAGGAATTAATACTGAGCATTTTAAGTGGATACTTAACCGCTATTAATTTGGGGCTAACTTCACCAAAGACAAGTATAATTGCGGTAAAAATCAATATATCAATGAACTGTTTTAATCCATAAGGTATCCGCAAATCACCCCAAAAACTCGAGAAAAGCGATGAAAAAATAGACGCAGTAAAGGTATTCACAAAGGTATTAGAAACAAGAAGCGAAAAAAGGGTCTCTTTTTCAAATTGTTTCAATTTTTCTGCGATTCGCAAAATTAAGCGACTTTTAATCTTTTCAAGTTCTGCACGTAAAGTGGAAAAAATCGCCGTTTCACACCCGCTTAAATTAAAGGAAAAAAACAAAAGCAAAAAGAAAATTAGGATCTTTCCCATAAGGCAAGATACTCTTCTTCTTTTTTACCCATCAAAATCGCCTTGCTCTTGTCCTTGTGATCATAACCTATAATGTGAAGTAGTCCGTGTACGCAATACCTTGCCATTTCATATTCGGCATCAAATCCGTAGTCCTTAACTCTTTTTCTTGCAGTATCAACAGAAATGTAAATTTCTCCCACCTCATCGAGATTAAAAGATATGACATCAGTAGGTCTGTTTTTCCCCAAAAAGGTCCTATTAATCCTTCTGATCCGGTTATCCGTCGTAAAAATCACATTTATTTCTGAAAAAAAATGTTGTTCCCTCTGAAGAATTAAGCCTATTAGATTTTTCACTCTTCTTTTAAAAACAGGCGAAAGCTTTACTTTCCCGTATTCAATAACCCTTATCTTCATGATACTTAATCCTTAAATGATACTGGTTCAATAAAATCTTAAGCAATTCTTCTTTTATTTTTTCAAGCTCTGCGTAAGTCAGATCCGTTTCGGTGAATTGGCCATCCTTTACTTTTTCTTCTACTATCTCCTCAATTAATTCTCTGAACCTTTTTTCATTTTTTTCTTCAAGCGCCCTTGAAGAAGCCTCGATCCCATCAAGTATCATGAATAATGCCTCCAACTTATTCCTTGGTTTAGGACCAGGATAGCGAAACTTATTGGCATCGACCTGGCCATACAATCTATGAGCCTTTTTGTAAAAAGAATACATTACCGATGTTCCATGGTGAGTCTCAATGACTCCTATAACTTCATCGGGAAGTCTATAGGATTTTGCCAGATTCACTCCATCAAGTACATGCGATTTCAGAATTTGCACACTCATCTCAGGAGAAAGCAAATCATGAGGATTTCCGCCAGCGCTCTGATTTTCTATAAAAAATACGGGGTGAAGCATTTTACCTATATCGTGATATAAGCCAGCAACCCTTGCAAGCAAAGGACTTATACCAATTATTGGTGCAATCCTGGCACCCATTTCAGAAACCCTCAAACTATGTTCAAAAGTACCAGGAGCTTCTTCTTGAAGGCGCACAAGCAATGGGTGGTTTACATTGGAAAGTTCAAGAAGAACAAAATCCGTTGGATATCTGAGAATTCTTTCAAACACCAGAATGAGCAATATAACAAGCAAAACGGAAATTACGCTAAGAATCGCAAAATCTCTAAAATAATGGGAAAAGACCTCACCCCAAATTTTCCCACCCACAAGGGAAATCAGAAAAGTTAAAACGATAAAACCAGTAAGTGTAATAAAATAATCCCACCTTCTTTTAATGCGCTCACCCGCAAGTATGGAAAATACTCCAAAAACCGAATTTAAGAAGAAAGACCCGTAAAAATTCAACCTGAAATATGGGAAAAATAAAAGAAGAGAACCCAGAAAAAAGACAAAAGCATTTAAAAAGCCTCCAAAAAAAGCCACCAACATCAAAGAAGCTGGGAAAATGAAAAGAAAGTAAGGTTTGTGGAAGAAAAGAGTAAAATGAGGAAAAGTTATTAACATGAGGTATGCAAATAAAAATACTGCTTCCACTCTTCTATCGTTTTTAAGAGCTAAACTCTGCACCGTCAAAAAATAGCCGAAAGTAAAAGCAAAAATCAAGTAAAGTACGAATAGTGCAAATTCAAACCTTTTTGAGCGGGCATCCATTGAGGGTTCAATTCTCTCAATTCGCAGAGTTGTATCACTTATTGTGCCAGCTATTTCAATGTTTGGCCTTAGAAAAGGCTCAACAACCTTGAAAGCCTCTTCTCTTTTAGCTTCTTCCAGATCTAATTCATTCAGAAAATTCCTTACCTGAGGACGAAGTTCAGAAAATTTGAGAAGGGAATCTTTGCTCAATCTTACTAAGGTACCATTCTTTTTAAAATAAATCGTATCCATCCTTGCCAGTAGCTCGTCTTTCACAATCGGCTTACTGAGCAGAAATTCCACAAAATCAAAAAGCGGTAAAAACTCAGGGCCAAGCGAATCGGAAAGTTGTCTTAAGGCATAAAAATCTACTTCTACTTTTGAAAAGTAAGGAAAAGTCTTAATTTCCACCCTCTTCTGAATTACAGGAAATTTCACATCTGATTCAAATATTCCAGTTTTTATTCCAAGATTTAAGAGCGATACGAGAGTTAAAAAGAGCAAAAGGGAAAAAATCAAAAAGGAAAGATTAACCTTCTTTTCCCTTTTCCTTCTTGACAACCGACTTATTTTCAAATTTTTCATAAGCTTCCACAATTTCCTTCACGAGACCATGGCGAATAACATCCTCTGAAGTGAAATAAATAAAAGCAATGCCATTTATCCCTTTTAAAACCGACTGGATCTCTACAAGGCCTGAAGTTTCATGCCCCGGCAGGTCAATTTGAGTAATATCACCGGTTAAAACCAGTTTGGAACGAGGACCGAGCCTTGTAAGAAACATTTTCATCTGTACTGCTTTAGTATTCTGCGCTTCGTCAAGAATAACAAAGGCATCGGAAAAAGTTCTGCCTCTCATGTAGGCAAGGGGAGCGATTTCAATAACACGGGTATCTATATACCTTTTGATAGTCTCAGCAGGTAAGAGTGCGTATAAAGCATCATAGAGTGGAGTTAAATAAGGATTTATTTTTTCCTGAAAGTCACCAGGAAGAAAACCAAGGGACTCCCCAGCCTCAACTGCCGGCCTTGTTAATATGATTCTCTCGACAAGATTTTTCCTCAAGTAATTTATTGCTGCAGCAACGGCAAGAAAGGTTTTACCTGTACCCGCGGGGCCAATTGCAACCACTATGTCATTCTCATCAATCAAACGGATATACTCCCTCTGATTGGGTGTTTTCAGTTCTATTCTCTTCTTAGGTGTTACCAAAAAACTCTTAGAGTCTTCGTCTCTACTGCGTGCATGTTCTAACTCCCACTTCATAATTTCTCTAATCTCGCCCTCCTCCATTTTGTGCCTTCTCTTTATCTCTTCTTTTAAAATATAAATTACTTTAGCAACAAGCTCAACCTCTTCAGGTGAACCTCTCAACCTCAGTTCGTCACCTCTTACGATTATCTCGGTTGAAGTCCTACTTTTTAAGAACTTAAGATTTGCATCGTTAACTCCTAAGAACTCTACAGGGTTTATATCACCTATAAAAATAATTTTTTCAACCTTCTCCATCATCCTCCCGTCTTTAAATTCTTAATAAAAAAGGGGATACCAAAGGAGCGGTATCCCCCGAATTTTTTAACATTCTTTAACTATCTTGGTATCTTTAATACCTGTTTCGGATAAATAAGGTTAGGATCTTTAATCTGGTCCTTGTTGGCTTCGTAAATGTTCGTCCAGAGTCTTGGATTGTTGTAAATCCAAGTAAATCCTGCTATCTTCCACAGGCAATCACCAGGAATTACTTCGATCTCTGTGACGATACCACGAGGTATTTTCAACACCCAGCCTGGATAAATAAGGTTCGGGTCCTTTATAAGGTCTCTATTAGCCCTATAAATTCTCGGCCATGCTTTCCAGTTATTGTAAATATACCTTTGAGCAGCAATCTTGCTAAGATAATCACCCTTCTGAACCGTATATTCCGATGGATATTTGGCAATCTCAGCTTTTAGTTCAGCAATTTCATTCTGAAGTGCAGCTATTTTGGCATCAAGCTCAGATTCTTCATTAATCAATGCATTGTACTTTGTCTCAAGATTCGAAATTTCCTCATTCAAGTTTGCCACTTTTGCTCTGCATTCTTCCAGCATCTGAAGAGCTTCTTTTTCAGTAAGCTTTTTCTGTTCCGCCCTGAGGGCAGGTGTTAAAACCATTAAAACTGCAAATAAAGCAATTATTCTCTTCATATCCACACCTCCTCAGTACCCTTTTTCAAGAACCTCATGAAGCCAGTAGCTTAAAGAATCCCTTTCAGCCTCAAGCTGGGAAAGCTGTGCCTTCTTTTCCTCTATGCTCGCAATCTTAGCATCAACGTTCGCCTGAAGTTCAGCCCTTTTCTGCTCCGCAGATTGAAGGGCATTATTACACTCCTCTAATTGCGCTAGTGTTTGCTTGGTGGCCTTTTTGGGCCCACATGCGGCCAAAAGAAAGGCACCTGCTACAAATATCAGGCCCGCTTTTTTATAACTCATTCAAAAACCTCCTTTTGTCGTAATATAGTTATAATTCAAACCCCTCATTTTGTCAAGTATTTTCACTTTGCCTTAGGTATTATGCAGAGAAAGACTAATTCTGCATCGCTCTTGTTTAAAAACTGGTGATTAACATCGGCGGGAATAAAGGCAACCACCCCAGGAACAAGGGGGTACTCTTTATCACCAATCCTTACAACACCGTTACCGCTAAGAACATAGACCTCATGTTCGTAAGGGTGGCTATGATAAGGAGTATACCCACCTTTCTCGACACGGAACATCCTAAGATAAAAATTCGGTGCTCCATCCTTTTCAGATACCAGCCACCTTATAAAGACATTCTTTGCCCCTTCCATCTCTACCGGGCTTTCCTGCACCTCACTAAAATGAACCACTTTTTCCTTCATTCATCCATCTCCTTTTACTTAAATGTTAGTTTAAACTTTGCTGAATGAAAAGAAAAATTAAAAGTGATTATTCCAATAATCAAATTTCCTCCGTTATAATTTTACAATGATCGCGAAGGAAGGATTAAAAATAATTTTACTCCTTAGCTCTCTGACTTTTTTAGGGCTTTTTTTAAGAAATTACTTTATTTCAGCGATCTTCGCTTTGCTTCTTTTCTTTACCCTATTTTTTCTCCGCGACCCTAAAAGGGACATTAAAACGGAGGAAGACAAAATAGTTTCGCCCGCCGATGGGAAGATTATAGAAATCAGTAACGAAAATGGAAAGACTGAAATATCCATATTTATGTCTATTACCGATGTCCACGTAAATCGTGTTCCACTGTCGGGCCAAGTCACTTCCATTAGAAGAAGTGGCAGTAAATTTATGCGAGCTTTCCTCAAAGAGGCAGATTTCCACAATGTACAATGTGAAACAATCATTCTATCACCATTTATTGGAGAATACAGCGTTATACAAATTTCAGGGATCATAGCAAGGCGCATTGTCAACAATTTGAGAGTAGGGATGGAAGTAAAAACTGGTCAGAGAATGGGCATCATTCTTTACGGTTCTAAAGTAAAAATAATTTTACCCCAGGATAAGGTAGAAGTTCTCGTAAAAGAAGGGGAAAGGGTAAAAGCAGGTATTACATACATAGCAAGGATAAAGTAAAAATGAACATACCTACTTTATTCACCTTTCTAAATCTCTTTTCAGGCTTTATGGCAATCATCGCAATATCTGAACTGAAAATGGAGTTTGCTCTCTGGTTTATTTTATTCTCGGCCATTTTTGACTTCATAGATGGTAAAATGGCACGGCTGTTTAAAACCAATTCAAAGTTGGGTCCATATGTTGACTCCCTTGCCGACACCGTTTCTTTTGGAGTTGCACCTTCTTTTTTCATCTACAGTTTTGTTGTGTCCCCCATTGGGAAATTCACCCCCTTTTTTCTTCTACCTCTTGTTTATCTTTCAGCAGTTGTAATGCGCCTTGCCCGCTTCAACGTCATCGGGGAGGATTCTCAAAAGGAATTCTACTATGGTCTCTCATCGCCGATATCGGCCCTTTTCTTAATTTCTTTTATTTCTTTACTTCAAAGGTTCTTTCCATCTTTTCTCTTCGAAAAAGAGGTGACGGCGGGTGTGGTTCTTATCTTGAGCCTCTTGATGCTCAGCAAAATAGAATTTCCTGTGTTCAAAAAGACCAGAAAAGCTGAAAAAATGCAAATTGTCTTCTTTATAATAGGTCTCTTACTTCTGATTTACTTCAAATACCTCTTCTTATTTGTAGCTATCTTATTTTACATAATTGGTGGGATAATACGCTATCTTCTAACACGAGAAAGTGATGAGTGAATTAGATTTAACCTGTGTTATACTCACATTGAATGAAGAAGAAAACATAAAAAGAGCGATAGAGAGCGTGAAAGGCCTCTCAAAGAGAATTTTGGTTATTGACTCGGGTAGCACAGACAAAACTGTAGAAATTGCAAAAAACCTGGGTGCTGAATGTGTCTTTAAGGAGTTTGTTAATTACGCGGAACAGAGAAATTACGCGCTAAATCTTGTTAAAACCCAGTGGGTTCTTTTCCTCGATGCAGACGAAGTTGTTTCTGAAGAGCTCAAAAAGGAAATCACAAATAAGCTTAAGGAGGATACTGACATAGATGGATTCCTCATTCCCAGAAAAAACTGGTATCTCGGTACCTTCCTCAAATGCTGGAGTCCCGATAGGCTCCTGAGACTATTCAAAAAAGACAAAGGTATCTGGAAGGGAGAAGTTCACGAAAAGGTCGAAATTAAAGGAAAAGTCGGAATCTTGAAAAACCCGATCCTTCACTACCCTTTCAAAGACCTATATCACCAGTATTCAAAAAATTTAAGATATGCAAAAATGCTCGCTGAGGAAAAGTCAAAAAGAGGGGAGAAAGCAACCCTCTTTGATCTTAAGATAAGGCCTATTCTAAACTTTCTGAAGCATTATCTTTTAAAAGGGTGTATCTTTGAGGGAAAACGCGGGCTTATTTTTTCCTTATTTTACCTTCAGTACACTATACAAAAATATTCAATGCTTTCCGAAAAACAAATCCTTCTCAAACGAAGATAACGAAAAATTTTGTACGTAAGAATCGCTCAAATTGACTGTTCGTAAATTATTGCCATAAAATATAACACACACAAATAAGGAGGTAATTATGGCAAAGAAAGTAAGAATAGACCCTGATCTCTGTGTGGGTGATGCAATATGCACCGATATTGCTCCCGATGTGTTCTACATGGGAGACGATGGCCTTGCCCATGTCAAAGAAGGGATGGAAATGACTGGTGATAGGGCAGACGTTCAAGAAGCTGCAGAACAGTGCCCAGGAAGCGCTATAATTATTGAATAGTAAGGAAAATAATAAAATCCTAAACCACCCCCTCCTGCCCCAGGGAGAACTTTCCCTGGGGTTTATTTTTAAAATGCGTTAAAATAGAATGAAACAGGAAACCTTTGTCGATCTTGTAAAAATAACCGTCAAGGCCGGAAAAGGCGGAGATGGCCTGGTTCATTTTTTGAGAGAAAAATATAAACCTTTCGGTGGGCCTGACGGTGGTGATGGTGGTGATGGGGGAAGTGTATACGCCGTCGGGGACAGGTCACTTAAGACTTTGCTCGATTTTAAATACAAGAGAATCTATGAAGCAGAAGACGGTAAAAATGGAGGACCAAACAATAGGACAGGGAAAAGGGGTAAAGACCTTTTTATAAAAGTACCACTTGGTAGCGTTTTTTATGACGATGAAACGGGAGAATACTTGGGAGAAATTGTTGAACACGGGCAAACACTACTTCTTGCAAGAGGTGGAAAAGGAGGAAGAGGAAATACTCGATTCGCTACCCCCACTAACAGGGCACCAAGAATTGCGGAGAAAGGTACCGAAGGTGAAAGAAGAACAATCAGGATTGAATTAAAACTACTGGCTGACATTGGCATCGTTGGCCTCCCAAACTCAGGGAAGACTACTCTTCTCAATTCCTTGGTCGGGACCGAGGCCAGAACAGGCGATTACCCTTTTACTACCTTAACACCTAACTTAGGTGTTTATAACGAGGATTCCGGGCTGAGGTTTGTTTTAGTAGATATTCCAGGAATAATTAAAGACGCCCACAAAGGAAAAGGGTTAGGTCTTTCATTCCTCAGACATATTGAAAGGACAAGGGTTTTACTGATCCTTTTAGACGCCTCTCAGGGCGATCTGGAAGAACAATACAACACAATCTTGGACGAACTTCGTTCTTATAAATCGGAATTGCTACAAAAGCCCAGAATTATTGCTGTTAACAAAATAGACCTCCTTCACCACCCACCTTCACTGAACGTTAACGAAGAGGTATACTATATATCAGCCTTAAAAAAAATCGGACTTGAAGGACTAAAAAGGGGGATTGAGAAATGCATAAGGAAGATAAAAACCGAAGACAGTTGACAGAGCAGGAAGTTGAACAGCTTTTGAAATCAAACAACCTTTTAGAAAGATTTAAAGCCGTTGAATTACTTAAAGAAAGTAAAAACTTAGATAGGCTTTTATCACTTATATATTCAGAAAGCTGGCATTTAAGGGAAAAAGTACAGGAAGCCCTTTCTCAATTTACTCTTGCTGAACTTAAAGATAAGCTTTTACCGCTTCTCGATGAAAAAATCTGGTATGTGAGAGCTGCAACAATCAATATTATTGGTAATTTAGTGGTAAAAGAATTAGAAATTAAAGGGCCAGACATGGAGAGAACTTTACAGAATGAAGAAAGGTTCGAAGAAACAAAAATGCCAAAAGAATACGAAAAAATAGGAGAAATTTTTGATTTGATACTTCCACATCTATCTGAAAAAAACGAGGTCGTGAGAGCAAATACTGCTCGGGCCATTGCACGCATCTTAACCTTTGTACCCTTTTTTAAAACCAAATTATCGGGTGAACAAAGCGTTATCATAGAAAATCAGTTAAGAGAATTGAAGGAGTTTGACCTGCTCCACAAAATCTTAAATCTGTGAAGATATTAGAATCACTATACCCAATTTATAGTTTGCATCCTTCCGGATTTAAAACACTAAATTTACTGCAACATCTGGAAGAAGCCAATGTAATATTATTCCTTTTGGATATCGAAAATGGAAAAATCATAGAAGAAGAAGTAAACTCTTTTTCGGGGTTTAAGGCCCATACTTTTGACGAAAACATAGAGAATAAAATAACCTCTTCACAAAGGAATCTAATAATTGTAAAGGATCGCCAGGAACTCAGTTATGTAAAAGAAATCCTTTCAACGCTTACTTTTTTTAAAATAAAACAGGGTGAAGATCTAAACCTTTCATATGTTCTCGACCTTCTCTCTGAAAAGAATTTTGAAAGAACAAATATTGTCGAAAACCCCGGTGAATTTGCTGTTAGGGGTGGAATCCTGGACATCTACTTACATGGTGGTTCAGAACCTCTAAGGCTCGAATTCTCTGGAAACAAGGTTTTGTCAATAAGGATTTTTGATCCTGAAACCCAAAGATCAGTCAAACCCCTGAGTGAGGTTACATTATTTGGCATAAAAGGAAAATCTAAAAGCGACACAAACTTCAAAGTAATTGAAGAGATTGAGGGGAACTCCCCTTTTCATGTTTTACATAATTTCAACTATTTAGGAAACCTTGAGCTTTTGAGGAGCGAAATAGACAGACTGAAAAAAGAAGGATACAAAGTCTACTTCTTTTCCTTCGGTGAGAACAAAGAAAAATTTTTCGAAGAACTGTTAAAATGTCAAATACTACGGGGGAAAATCTATAACGGATTTATTTTCCCAGTCGAAAAGATTGCTGTATTCACTGAAACTGAATTAAGAGGCATAAAGCACAGACGATGGATAAGAAGAGAACACTATGGTGAAAAGATTGAGGATTATACGGACCTCAAAGTGGGCGATTACCTTGTTCACCTGGATTTTGGGATTGGTCGATTTGCAGGTTTAGAAAGAATAGAAATTGAAAACATAAAATATGATACAATTAGAATTGAATACAAAGATGGTGTTGTGAATATTCCCGTGCACAATTTTTCAAAGGTTGAAAAGTACATTGGTGAAGAAGGTGAAAAAATTGAAATCTCCGCGCTCGCTTCTCCCCGCTGGCAGGTAAAAAGGGCAAAAGCTCTGCTTGAAACATATAAATTCGCAATGGAATTGTTAAAAATACACTCTTACAGAAAAAAAGAAAGAGGCTTTATATATAAGCCTGTTCCAGAACTGGAATACAAACTCTACGCAGAATTCCCTTATGAAGAGACAGAAGGGCAAATCAGAGTTATGGAAGAGATTTTTGAAGATATGGAATCTCCCAAAATTATGGACAGACTGGTTGCCGGGGAAGTCGGATTCGGTAAAACTGAGATTGCTTTGAGAACGGCTTTCAGGGCCGCTGTGAATTCCTTCCAGACAATCTTGCTTGTTCCAACCACACTGTTAGCATTGCAACATTATACCAATTTTACAAAGAGGCTTGCCAATTATCCAGTCAAAGTAGCAATGCTTTCAAGGCTAACCCATCCAAAAGAAAAGGATGAAATTCTTAAGGGGCTCGCTGAAGGCAAAATCGATATCGTTATAGGAACTCATGCTCTTTTAAGAAGCGACATAAGTTTTTTCAATCTGGGTTTACTTATAATTGATGAAGAGCATCGATTTGGTGTGGAAGATAAGGAACTGATAAGGCAAAAGTTCCCTATGGTGGACACCCTAAGGCTTACTGCAACTCCTATACCACGAACTCTTTACATGAGTCTTGGCAAAATTTACGACCTTTCCATTCTTGACACTCCACCACCAGGCAGAGAAGCTGTTGAGACATACGTTGGAAAATTTGACAGAGAAATCGTTAAACAGGCAATACAGTTTGAGATTGAAAGAGATGGAAAAGTATTTTTCGTTAACAACCGCATCAGTGGTATGAAAGAAATAGTGAAAATGCTTGAAGAGATGTTTCCAGACCTTAGGATCGGATACGCTCATGGAAGAATGCCCAAGAATGTGCTTGAAGACATCTATATAAACTTCTATCTCGGGGCTTACGATATTCTCGTTTCTACACCGATCATCGAAGCAGGTGTAGATTTTCCTGAAGCCAATACAATTATCATAAACAATGCCCACACCTTTGGATTAGCCGACTTACATCAGCTACGTGGTAGAGTAGGCAGGGGTATTAAAAAGGGGTATGCCTATTTTCTCACCCCCTCGGAAATTTCTGAAGAAGCTAAAAAGAGACTCTCCATAATTGAAAAATATTCCGAACTTGGCTCTGGTTTTAAGATAGCAATGAAAGACCTTGAACTTAGAGGAGCAGGCGAGATTCTCGGGAAAAAGCAACATGGTTTTGTAAGAACAATTGGACTTGAAATGTTTTTTAGATTATTAGAACAGGCGATCCTAGAACTTGAAGGCCAGAAATTTGCAGAAAAAGATATAAAAGTAAAAACTGAGGCTTACATCCCATACAACTACATTGAAAATGAAAGTATAAGGCTATCCTTTTATAAAAAACTGGCAGATGCTAAAACAGAAGAACAACTTCAAAAATTAAGAGAAGAACTTCTTGACAGATTTGGCCCTATTCCCCCCGAAGTCGAAGAACTCTTTTATGTACAAAGAATTAAAATTTTGGCAGCAAGCAAAGAAAGCGTAAAAGGCGTAGTAATCGGACCTTCTGAATTGATTTTTGAAACCGATGAGGGAACTAAAAAGTTTAAAAGAGGCCTCGATATTGAATTCCTGAGAAAGTGGGCTTAAACTTTTGCTAAACAAAAGTGGAGGTGTTTATGTTAAGAAAATTATTATTTGCTGGGCTAATTATTTTAGTTAGCCTAATGAGTTGTAAAAAGGAAAAAGGCAAAGTAATCACAAAAATTGACGGTATAAGCATTACGGAACAAGAACTGGATATACAAACTCCAGAAGGTTTTAAAGGCGATCCAAGAGTTAGAGAAGAGATATTGAAACAGTATACAAACGAAGTTTTACTTTACAAAGCATCTAAGGATGAGGGGCTGTTAAATAGAGAAGACCTAAAAGCCCAGATCAAAGTTACAACCATTAAGGTGGTAAGTCAGTACTATTTGAACGAGAAACTTCAAAATGTTAATGTAACCGAGAATGAGATAAATCAGGAGTTACAAAAAACAAAACCGTATTTCTCAAAAAAGATTGAAATGGTGGTTTTATATTATGCCGACCCATCTAAAGCATCTAAGTACAGAGAGCTCTTATACAATCCATACCCTGTTATTGTCTCAGAAGTAAATAAACTCAGCCCTCAGGAAGTTCAGGTTGCCCCGTTGAGTGAAAATTTAGGAATTATTTACTACACTTACGGAGAAAACCTTTTTAACATTATAAACAACTTAAAGATTGGCGAAATCTCTGACCCTATACCCCTCGAGCAGTCTGGTTACTATGCACTAATAAAAGTCTTAAATATTAAAAAAGATGAAGTTAGTGAAAATGAAATAAAAGATTTCCTTTATAAAACTTTAGTTTCATTAAAACAAATCCAGCTTAGAGACTCTATTTTGAACGCACTACAGACCAAGTACAAATTCTCGGAGGTAAGTACAAGATGAGAAAGGGTGCTTTTATTGCCTTCCTTTTTTCTGGTTTTATATATGCCCAGACAACTACCATCGAAGACAAAGTGGTCGCAAGAGTCGGTGACGAAGTGATAACACTCTCAGAACTAAACGAACTTTACGAAAATTACAAAAATTTCTATCCAAATTTAAGTGAAAGGGACCTTAAGCAATCAATACTACAAGAATTGATAAACAACAAACTGATCTTGCAGGCTGCTAAAAAAGATACGACCATTGCTAAGCCAGGAGCAGAAGAAATAAATCGGGCTCTTGAAGAGAGGATTAAGCTATTTGAACAGCAATACGGATCGGAAAACTTCGAAGACATGCTAAAAAGCCAAGGTCTCACAAGAGAAGCCCTGAAAGAGATGTATAGAGAAAATATTTCGGATGAGATTCTTGTACAAAGGTACATAGATAAATACGTTAGGCCTAAAATACAAGTCACTCCTCAAGAAGTAAGAAACTTCTACGATCAGTACAAAGATTCTCTTAAAGAACCTGACCTTTACAGAATTTCCCACATTTTAATAAAGGTGAGCGTGGATTCTGCTCAAGAATCAGCCGCTCTAAAAAAAGCCCAATCACTTTATAACCAGATAAAGAAAGGGGCAAGCTTTGAAGACTTAGCCAATAGATATTCTGATGACAGAGAATCCGCATCTTACGGTGGAAAAATAGGAACGATACCAAAAAATTTCTTTCCACCTGAAGTCCAAGAAAAGCTGGATAAGTTGAATCCTGGAGAAGTATCGGAACCAATAAGGGGAGATTACGGCTATCACATTTTTAAACTATTAAACAAGACACAAAACACTTATGAATTAAAACACATCCTTGTAAAAATAGAGCCAAAAGCAGAGGAATGGAATAAAGCTTACCAGAAAGCACAATCCATAAAAAATAAAATTGAAGTGCAGAAACAGGATTTTGAAACTTTGGCAAAAACTTATTCTGATGATGAGGATACGAAAGACCTGGGCGGAGACCTCGGCTGGGTGCCCCTTACCAATCTCCCCGACGAATTTAAACAAAAACTATCCAATGCGAAAGTTGGAGACATCCTTATTATTAAGGGACAAAATGGCTATCATGTTGTAAAGGTGAATGATAAGAAGGTAGGTAAAACCCCCGAATTCTCCGAAATACAGCAGAACATTAAGCAATACATTGAAAACATGAAACTACAGGAAGAATTAGCGAATCTCATAGAAGATTTAAAGAAAAAGACATTCATTGAAATTAAAGAATTTTGAGAATAGACCTTTTCCTTAAAAAAGTTGGCCTTTTAGAATCTCGGTCAAAGGCAAGGAGTTTAATTATAAAGGTAAATGGAATGGAGAAGAAACTTTCCTATGAGATAAAAATTGGTGACGAGATTGAAATCCTCAGAAAAGACGGGGAATATTTGAGATTTCAAGTACTTGACATTCCTTCGAAAAGTGTCCGGAGGGATGAACGCGAACATTATTTCAAAATCTTAGAAAAAGGAAAAGCAACCAACTTTTTAGAAAGGGAGCAGAGCTTCTTGAAATGGCTGTTCGAAAATCACTGATTTTAATTGCACTTTTTACAACCTCCTGTGCCTATTTTAATACCTTTTACAACATAAAAATATACTTCAGAGAGGCTGAAAAAATATACCAAGAACAAGGACAGCTAACCCGTGAAGCTACAACCCGATACAACAAGGTTATAGAGAAAAGCTCTAAAATTTTTGAATATTACAAGTCCTCACAATACGTAGACGATGCTTTATTCTACACCGCAATTGCTTATAAAAGGCTGGGCAATTATACACAAGCAAAAATCAAATTTGAAGAGTTATTCAAATACTTTCCAGACTCAAAATACCACAAAAAAGCCCTTCTGGAATATATTGACCTCTTGATTGTGATAAACTACATAGACGAAGCAATAACAGCGATAAAGAGAAATCCTGAACTAACAAAGGACCCTGATTTTCTTATGGTAAAAGCTAAACTCTTTTACGCCAATGGCGAATATCGGGACCTCTTAAACCTTGTAAAGGAAAACTGGAAGGCACTGCAAAAAAACCCCTCGAAGAAAATGATATATAGCCTTGCCTTGGATTGTGCAGTAAAGGTTGGAGATACCGATATAGCAGAAAATCTTTTGAAACAGCTGGAAAAACTCGCAAACAGTGATAATGAAAGGGTATACCTTATAACTACCAGAGCAGAAATGCTCGCAAAAAAAGGAGAATATGAACAAAGCGTAAAAGTTTTAGAGGAAGCCGGTTTTCTTGAAAACTCGCCTCAGTACCGGATCATAAAATATGAAAAAGCAAGGATACTAACACAAAAGGGCCTTTATGAACAAGCCCTAAACGAGCTAAAAAGCATTGAAGAAACCTCTCTCAGGGATTCAGTTTATTTCAAATCTCTTTTCTTGAAAGGTAAAATTATGGAGACTCTGGATAGTTTAACCTTAGCTCTTTCTATATATCAGGACTTAAGAAACTTCCCCATACCACAAAGTATTAGAGAAGAAGTTGAATTGAGGTACCGGACAATACTGGAGGTTTCATCAGATTCTCTCGGAGAATCCGACGAAAGCAAACTTCGCAAAGCAGAGTTGTTCCTCTACGATCTCAAAAATCCTGAAAAGGCCTTGAAAATATACGCAGAATTAACGGATAATGCAAAGAGTGAGGAGGTAAGGCTAAAGGCCCTTTATGCTCAGATGCTAATTTACCTGTTCCATTTAAACAGCAGGGAAAAAGCCAAGGAAATTGCAGAAAAGATAGTCAAAGAATTTCCTTTAAGTACACAAGCCTCTAAAATTTTGGAACTAAACCTGTTGAATGTTAAAAGAGAATAACTTATAATTTTTCACGTTATGGCACTTTTTAAAACGAAAGAACCTATAATTCTTTCTTACGTGTGGGATAATCCAACAATAACAAAAAATCTTCCTTTTGAAGAGCAGCGTTTTCTCCTTGTGAAGATTCGACCATTGGAATTGCCCCCCCTTCCTAAGGTAAACCTCATCCTCGTCCTTGACAAAAGCGCCTCGATGGAAGGAGACCCATTAGAAAACCTTAAAAAGGCGGTGAGAGAAATACTTCAAATTTTAGACGACGATGACCACATAAGTATTATACTCTTTGATTCGGAAGCTAAGGTTTTGGTCTCAAATACCCCTGCTTCACACAGGAAAGAAATCCGAACAAGAGTTGAAGACATCTTTCCCATTGGGGGAACCTCCATAGATGAAGGAATGGAATTAGGAATTCAAGAGGCCGAAAAGTTCAGGGCTCCAGATGTGCTAAGTTGGATGATCTTGCTTACCGACGGTAAAAACGAACATGGTGATAATAAGCGCTGTTTAGATCTTGCACGAGAGGCAAGAAAAAAGGGAATAAATATCTCTACTATTGGCTTAGGGAGAAAATGGGACCCTAAGTTACTCGAAGAGATTGCAGACCTCTCCGGTGGAAAAATGTATTTCGTGGAAAATCCAGAAGATTTGAAGGAAAGATTCGTGAAGGAATTTCAAAGCATCAAAAATGTAGCGTACCGCGATGTTTCTTTGAAGGTCAGGTTGGAGAAAAATGTTCGGATGTCCGATGTCTCTCCAGTCTTTTTAGTAACCCCTCAAATCAAGAAAATCGAACCGCTATGGGATGGAACACAGTGGATAATTGAAATTGGAAATATTGAAAGAGATAAAGAAAAATTGCTCCTTTTCCAGCTTTTTATTTCGGAGCCGGAATCAAGCTATATCAGTAAAATTTTTGAGTACGAAATAGAGTACAAAACAACGCTGGGCGAAAGACAAACCACGCAGACACATAACGTTGTACTTGAAGTAACAGAAAGTTATATCTCACAATTTAACGAAGAAGTTAGAGAAACCTTAGAGAGATTGAGCCTTTACATCCAGCAGGAACTGGCAGAAAAATATATTGACGAAGGAAAGCCACTGGAAGCATTAACAATATTACAAACAATGGTACAAACTGCGGTGAAGTTTGAAAATGAAACCTTGAGAAAATTAGTTGAAGAAAACATCAAAAAGGTAAAAGCTGAAGGCTCCTTGCCTGACGAATATAGAATAATGACCAAATATCAAACAAAGATGGTTGAAGAATGAAGTGCCCAATATGCGGTTTTCAAAATAAAAGCGGTGTTAAATTCTGTGAAAGATGCTTTTCAGCCCTTGACATATTCAGCGTTAAACCCGAGGAAGAAGGCGTCTACTGTCCGAATGGCCACTGGAATCCTTCAGGAGTCAAATTCTGCACGCTGTGTGGGGCTCCAATTCAAAAAGCCGAAATTTTGTTGAGCCCATATGTTTTTGTAGACAAAGAAACAGGAGATCTCGTTTCCATTCCTTTGGCAGAAAATGAAGTAACAACAGTGGTTATAGGAAGAAAAAGCAATGAGTTCACTCCGGACGTTGACCTTTCCCCCTTTAGAAACTCTGCAACAGTATCAAGAAGACATGCAAAACTAACTATAGACAAAGTAAGTGGTGAAATAGTTATCGAGGACCTCGGTAGCACAAATGGTACTTATATAAACGGCGAACGATTAGAACCCCAAAAACCTTATAAACTTCATCCAGGTGATATAGTGAGTTTCAGCAAAAAACTACATTTAGTATTTGAGGTCAGAGAGCTATGAGGCTTTTGAGATGCCCAAGATGCAATACTTTTAATGCGATGGAAGCAGAAAAGTGCATCATATGTGGTTTTGAACTCAACTCAAAATTTTGCCCTAAATGTGGAACTAAGGTAGAATTAACCGCTGAGGTATGTCCTAACTGTGGGTTTAATCTCGTACGTCTTTTCTTTACCCCCTTTCCTTTAAAGGAAATTGCAGACAAAAAATACAAGATTCTCTCGAGAGAGAGATTTGGTAGAATACTTCAGGAAGTAAATCCCAATCTAACTAAACTTCTTGTAGAATCACCAACTCAACGCTTTTATGCGGTTTCAGGTAACCTTGTTGACATGATCGAAGTTGAACCCAAAGAATACGTTCCTGTAATTGAAAAACCCCAGGAAATAAAAGAAATAAGACAAATTTGGGATGAAAACGGCGATAAGGAAAAAATCGATTTTTTAAGAAAATTAATTCAACTAATAACTACCCACAACCTTTTCTACCCTGACAAAATAGAAGAGGTGATTTTTGATGAAAGAAACAGGCCTATTTTCCAGGTCTCCACAGAGAGGAAAAAGGGTTTTATAAGCCCCAGTGAATTTATATGCAAAATTATCCCGGAGCTTAAAGGAGCAAAAGATTCACTCTGGGAAAAGAAAAAAAGTGAAATCGTCAAGGAAAAATGCGATTTAGTAATAATAAACAAATGGCTCAAGGAATTAGAGCAAAAATTTAGAGTGCCCAAAATTAGATACGCAGGAATAAGCGATAAAGGACCCGCCAGAGCCAACAACGAAGATGCAATCCTTTTATTCCATTCCAACTGGGAATCCCATGTTAAAGAATCCTCCGAAACACATCAGCGATACCTTTTTGTTCTCTCTGATGGCCTCGGCGGACATGAAAAGGGAGAAATTGCAGCAGAGCTCATTATTGAAGGAATTAAAAAAGAGTTTATAAAAAACCTTATACTTAAGAAACAAATCCAAGTGGAAGATGTAATTGACTCACTTCAAGTCGTAAACAATCGCATCTACTCATTGAATCTCGATAAGGAGAGTCAGACTGACAAAATGGGAGGAACCGTTTCCGGAGTAATCGTTGATAATGGAAGATTTATAGTTTTCAACGTAGGAGACTCACCCATTTTCATTTTTTCCGATAACATTGTGACAGAAATATCTACAAGGGATGTATCGAACACAAGATCTAAGGCAATTACACAGGCAATTGGAGTCAAGGATTCCGAAAGTATTAATATACACATTGATGAATTGAAAACGCCTGAATCAAAGTTTAAAATTCTCATCTGCTCCGATGGTCTAACAGATGTTATGGAGCCTGAGGAAATCAAAAAAATTATTGGAGAGAAAGAGGATTTAGATGAAGTTTGTACGAAGCTTATTCAGGAAGCATATAAGAGAAAAGCAACGGACAACGTTAGTGTAATAATAATTGAGGCTGAAAGAGAGACTGTAATAGGTAGGGCACAATGAAGAAGTGTCCTAAGTGTGGCAAAGAAAATTTAGACAATGCAGTTTTCTGTGCCTTCTGCGGCCAAAAGTTTGAAGAGTTAACTTGTAAAACATGTGGGGCGAGCAACCCCCCTCAGGAACTATTCTGCGTGAAATGTGGTAGTCCACTTACTGAAACTCCCGCAATTGTTGAAAATCGATACAAATTAATTAGAAAAATTGGAGTTGGTGGTTTTGGGAAGACCTATCTTGCCGAAGACCTGCAACTCTTTGGGAAAAAGGTAGTGATAAAAGAATTCAACATGAATGTTAGTAAATTCGAAGAATTTGCCAAATACACGCAAAAGGAAGGAATGGTCCTTGCGAAGCTTAACCACCCACAGATTCCAAAAATTCATGGATTTTTAGAAGACAAAAAAAGTGCAAAAATTTATTTAATTCAGGATTTCGTTGAAGGTAAGAACCTCCGGCAAATCCTTGCGGAGAGGAAAAAACTCGAAGAAGACGAAGCAGTAATTGTCTTAAAAGATGTCCTCGACATTCTTCACTATCTTCACTCCTTTAATCCCCCACTGGTTCATAGAGACATAAAGCCAGAAAATATAATAGTAGATACTAATGGAAAGGCCTTCCTTGTTGACTATGGAGCGGTAATTGAGTACAAGGCAGATCAAAAAGATCGGGAGATAATCTATACAAAGGGCTACGCAGCACCACAACAAAAGCAAGGTTATTCAAGCCCCTCTACAGATCTTTATTCCTTAGGAATCGTAGCCATTGAGATTCTAACAGGTTTAACTCCTGAAAAATTTAAGGATGAGGAAACGGGTGTAGTAGATTATTCTGTGATTAAAGATTTGAGTGTGGAGCTCAGGGACTTCCTCATGCGAATGACAAAACCATCGCCCGCTGATAGATTCAAAAACGCTGCAGAGGCCAAAAGTGCCCTCGAAGTCATAGAGAAAATAAGAACTCTTAGAGATATAAAGATAAGCCAGTACAAGGGAAAAATAGGAGAAAAGGAACGAAAAGAAATCATAGATATGGCCCATAAACTGGGGATACCTTCCGACATCATCAATAAGGTAATAGATGAAGAAAAGCATAAGGCTACATCAAGACCTACGACTCCAACAAGCGCAGTGGCGACTTCTCCCTTTGTTACCAGACTTTCTATGGCCTCACAAACAGGAACCGTAACAACCATCAAAATGCTCGGAAAGGTCCAGGCTCATCAAGGTGCGGCGATTAAAGTGATTTTCTCTCCCAAAGGTGATATGATGATAACAGCGGGACTTGACGGTGTTGTTAAAGTCTTCGGAACAACTGAATGGGAAAGAAAAATATCGCTGAAAGCCACAACAGAAGACGACGCAATAACCGATATAAAAGTATCTCCAAATTCTCAATTTCTTGTGGTATCAACCAAAAGCGGGTCTGTAAAATTTTACGAAACTGTTGGATGGGCACGTGTAAGCACAGTAAAAATGCAGAATGACGAAATTTCGGAAGTGGCTTTTTCTCATGATTCAAGATTTCTTTTCGCAGGTGGCTATGAGAACATAATCTCAATATTCGACCTCATTAAAATTGAAAAGTTAGGAGCTTTGACGGGACATAATGCGTGGATAAGCTGCCTTGAACACTCCCCTAAAGCGCCCATGTTAGTTTCCGGCTCATGGGACGGCACTGTTATAATATGGGACACTTCAATTTTAAAGCAAAAATTAGCTGTGAAAGAACATCTCGGGCAGGTAAAGAAGGTAAAATTTGCAAGCTCCGGTAGGTTTTTCGTAACGGTCGGTAACGATGGAAGAATTACTATTTGGGATTCAACTACTTTAAATTTTGTCAAAAAACATCAATTATCAGAAGATTCGAGAAATATCGTGGATATAGCCATAACTCCAGACGAAAAACACCTTCTTATTGCCTTAGAAAGTAGGCTATTTGTGCTTGAGCTTGAATCTCTCGAAAAGAAAACAGAAATAGACCTCCAATCAAGAAGATGCACAAGTATAAGTATCTTTCCCCAGAAAAACTATTTTGCAACCAGTGATGTAGACGGTTTGATCAAACTTTGGAAATTGGCAGGATTGTCATAGATCAATATTAAATATCACCCTTTCTCTTTTCATACGTTCAGCATAAATAATATGAACTATATTCGTTGCAGCTTCCGTAACTGAGCCACTTACAACCCAGTATTCATAACGTTCAGCCCATTGGAGTTCTAACTTAGCTCTTTCAAGCCTTTCAGTAAGCTCTTCTTCGCTTTCTGTTTTCCTCAAACTCAACCTCCTCTTAAGCTCATCGAAAGAAGGCGGTAACAGGAAGATGGAAACCAAATCCTTACCAAAAATTCTTTCCAGAGAGTTTCTCCCTTGTATGTCCAGATCCATGATCACGTCTTTACCTGCCTTTAAAGCCTCCATTACCGGTTCTCTCGGGGTTCCGTAGTACTCACCTCCGAAAACCTTAGCCCATTCTAAAAGTTCTCCCTTCTCTATCATCCTTTCAAATTCTTCCTTTGATACGAATTTGTAATCAACCCCATCTATCTCATTGGGACGAGGGGACCTCGTCGTCACCGAAACAGAGTAAAAAAGATTGGGTTCCAGCTTCCTAACCTCACTCAGTACTGTGGTCTTGCCAGTGCCCGAGGGAGCAGAAATTACAACTACAAAGGGTTTGTGGTTCATTCTACGGTCACACTCTTTGCAAGATTCCTTGGTCTATCAACATCACACCCTCTTCCTACTGCAACGTGGTAAGCAAAAAGCTGGAGAGGAATTATTGAAACAATCGGCGTAAATAGTTCATTAACACTTGGAACCTCAAAAGAATAATCACTTAATGCTTTCATTCTTTCGTCGCCTTCAGTAATTACGGAAAGAATGATACCACCCCTTGCTTTTACTTCTTCCAGATTGTTTATCGATTTTTCGTAGACCGAGGTATGAGGATTAATAAAAACGACCGGCAAATCCTTATCCACAAGAGCAAGAGGACCGTGTTTCATCTCGCCAGCCGCATACCCTATCGCATGGATGTAAGAAATTTCCTTAAGTTTTAATGCACCCTCCAACGCCGTCGGATAATTCACTCCACGGCCCAAGAACATAAAATACCTGGCATCAAGAAACCTATTAGCTACTTCCTTGATTTCTGAGTTCTTATCTAATACTTTTCTTATCATCGAAGGGATCTGATAAAGTTCTTTTCTCAGCGTTTGAAATTCATCTTCGGAAACATACCCGCGCAGCAATCCAATTTCAAGACTGAGCAAGGTAAGAATCAATATCTGTGCTGTATAAGCTTTGGTTGAAGCCACGCCGATTTCGGGCCCTGCATTGATGTACAATACATAATCCGACTCTCTGGCAATAGAACTATCCTTCACATTAACGATTGACAACACCTCTAACCCATTTTCCTTCACCATTTTGACGCCCGCAAGGGTATCCGCAGTTTCACCGGATTGGCTGATAGCGACCACAAGGGTGTTTGAATTTAGAACTGGCTCTCTATAGCGGAATTCCGACGAGAAATCAACATCCGTCTGTATTTTTGCAAGCTTTTCCAGTACATATTTACCAACAATCCCTGCATGCAGCGATGTTCCAGATGCCTGAATAAGGATTCTATCTTTATTTAACAGCAATCTTCTTAGGTTGAAGTCCTTTAAAAGGGTAACTTCATTTCCACGTATATAATATTCCAGATTTCTGGAAATTACCTCGGGTTGTTCGAAAATTTCTTTTAACATGAAATGGGGAAACTGTCCTTTCTCTGCCATATCGACAGTCCACTCAACCTTAGAGACTTCTTTCTTTTTCTCGTTTCCGCTAAAATCCATCACTTTCCAACTATCTTGGGTCAGTACAGCTATCTCTCCATCGGCGAGGGGTATCACTTCTTTGGTATGTGCCAAGAGTGGAGTGACATCAGAAGCCAAAAACATCTCCCCTTTTCCAATTCCAACTATGAGTGGACTATTCATTTTAACGCCTATGATCTTATCAGGCTCAATGGAAGAGACGATAACGAGAGCAAATGAACCTTTAAGTCTATTAACGGTTTTCAGAACAGCGTCAACGAGAGAACCTTCATAATACTCTTCTATGAGGTGGGGGACTACTTCACTGTCTGTTTCAGAGATAAACTTATGCCCGTGAGACTCCAGTTCTTTTTTTAGTTCTTCAAAATTTTCGATAATTCCATTATGGGCAACGGCGATTTGAGACTTGCAATCCACATGGGGATGGGCATTTATGTCATTAACTTTTCCATGAGTTGCCCACCTCGTGTGTCCTATTCCAACTTTTCCGTTAAAGGCCAATCCATTGACAAGATTGTAAAGGTCACCAATTCGGCCAGCACGCTTTCTAACTAAAAGCCTATCGTTATGGATAACAGCTATACCTGCTGAATCGTAGCCCCGATATTCCAACTTTTCGAGACCAACGAGAATCACAGAATCCAGGTCTTTATTACCAATATAACCAATAATCCCACACATTTTAACAAACTGCCGGAGGAGGGACTCGAACCCTCACGGCCTTGCGGGCCACCGACTTTTGAGGCCGGCGCGTCTTCCAATTCCACCACTCCGGCGTGTGGTTAATTATAAAACTTCAACCATTTACATTCAAACGAAGACAAATAACTTGGCATTTCATACCCTTTGGTTTATACTAAAAAACGCTCGGAGAGGTGCCCGAGCTGGCCGAAGGGGCACGATTGGAAATCGTGCGTACCCCTAAAAGGGGTACCGTGGGTTCGAATCCCACCCTCTCCGCTTTTGTTTAATTTGAATTTACGTCCCTTCAACAGTATAATATTTGAAATGGAGGAGAAGTAGATGCGTACTTTTTTGCCAAAGGTTGAACAAATCGAGAGAAAATGGTTCCTAATAGACGCTTCGGGTATCGAATTGGGGCGTCTTGCTTCAAGAATAGCATTGCTTCTTCAGGGAAAACGAAAAAGGATATATACACCTCACATCGATACCGGTGACTTTGTAGTGGTAATCAACGCCGAAAAAGTCGTTTTGACAGGAAAGAAATTGGATCAGAAAGTCTACTATCACCACTCAAATTATCCCGGGGGATTGAAGGCAAGGACAGCGAGGCAAATCCTCGCAACCCATCCGGAAAGGCTGATTGAGCTCGCAGTTAAAAGAATGCTCCCAAAAAATAAACTCGGTCGGAGGATGTTTTTGAGACTCAAAGTTTATAAAGGGTCTGAGCATCCTCACAAGGCCCAGAACCCTCAACCAATTGACATATTGAAAATAAACTAAGGAGGTTAAAACTTGGAAGGCGCCAAAGTAATTTTTGCTTGGGGATCCAGAAAAAGAGCAGTAGCAAGGCTTCGTCTAAAAGAAAATGGCAAGGGAAGAGTCTACGTAAATGGACTCAGGCCTCTGGAATATTTCAAAAGGGAGGACTTAGTGATACATGCGCTCGAGCCACTCAAAATAGCCGGATTAGAAGGAAAATTCGATGTCGTTTGCAAGGTTGAAGGTGGCGGCAAGTCAGGTCAAGCTGGTGCAATGAGGCTTGCCTTAGCAAGAGCATTGAAAACTTTTGATGAAAACCTAACCGAGGTGCTTAAGAAGTTCAGATTGTTATCAAGAGACCCAAGAGAAAAGGAGAGGATGAAATATGGAAAGAGCAAGAGAAGAAAATCTCCACAATACTCCAAGCGATAATAACATTGCATTTCCAATTACTTTGAAAGACCTTCTCGAAGCGGGAGTACAGTTCGGACACAAAAGAAGGCGCTGGAACCCAAGGATGAAACCGTTTATCTTTACGGAGAGGGACGGTCACCATATAATTGACATTAGGAAAACATATGAAAAGCTTCAAGAAGCATACAACTTTTTAAAGCGTTTATCTTCCCGTGGCGGAACAGTACTTTTCGTATGCACCAAAAAGCAAGGGAAAGATATTGTTGCAGAAGAAGCGAAAAGGTGTGGTGCCTTCTATATGACAGAAAGGTGGCCCGGTGGAACCCTTACCAATTTCGAAACCATAAGAAGCAGAATCAATCGGATGAAAGAACTAATGCAAATGAAAGAAACGGGAGAACTGGAACAGTACCCAAAGAAAGAACAACTTCTTATGCTAAAAGAACTGGAAAAGTTACAAAAGGTCTTTACCGGAATTATGGACATGGAGACTCTACCCGATGCTGTCTATATCGTTGACCTCGTGAAAGAGGATATAGCCTTGAAAGAAGCCAAGCGCCTCGAGATACCCGTGGTAGCAATTGTAGATACTAACGCAGACCCAAGCCAGGTTGACTACCCTATCCCGGGTAACGATGATGCCATAAGGTCAATTGCCCTCATAACCAGGACTCTTGCCAATGCCATTCTTGAGGGCAAACAAGGTGAAGAAACGACAAGGGTCGAGAAGAAAGAAGAATAAGGAGGTTTGAAACAATGTCAATTCCAGCAAACTTGATTAAAGAGCTAAGGGAAAGAACGGGTGCCGGTATTTTAGATTGCAAAAAAGCCCTTGAAAAAACAAACGGAGATATTGAAAAGGCGGTGGAAGAGCTTAGAAAAATGGGGCTTGCGAAGGCCGACAAAAAGCTTGACAGAGAGACAAAAGAAGGGATTATTGAAGCCTACATTCATCCGGGCGCAAGGCTTGGTGTTCTCGTAGAGGTTAACTGTGAAACGGACTTCGTCGCAAACACTGACGAATTCAAGAAACTGGCCCATAATTTAGCTTTGCAAATCGCTGCCATGGCCCCCAAATATGTAAAAAGGGAAGACGTGCCACAGGAAGTTATAGAAAAGGAAAAAGAAATCTTAATGGAACAGCTCAAGAGGGAAGGAAAACCTGAAAATGTGATTCAAAAAATCGTTGAAGGGAAAATGGAGAAGTTCTACCAGGAAAACGTGTTATACGAACAGCAATTCTTTATGCAACCCGATATCACCGTTGAAGAGTACATAAAACAACACATAGCAAAGTTCTCAGAAAATATCAGAGTCAAGAGGTTTGCGAGGTTTAAAATAGGTGAAGAGTAAGTATCGCCGAGTCCTTCTTAAACTCTCAGGCGAGCTTTTTGGCAACGAGAAAGAAAATTTAGACATCAACTTTCTCAACAGAATTTCAAGGGAAATTGCTTATTGTTCTAAGGAACTGGGTACTCAAATTGCTATCGTAGTTGGTGGTGGTAACATTGTCCGCGGTAAAACTATAGAGAAACTTGGCTTTGATAGAGTATCCGCTGACTACATGGGAATGCTTGCAACAGCTATCAACAGTATGGCTCTTCAAAATGCGCTGGAAAAGGAAGGCGTTGAAACGAGAATAGTAACTGCTATTGAAATTAGAGCAATAGGAGAACCCTTTATAAGAAGAAAAGTTCTCAAGCACTTAGAAAATAACAGAATTGTTATCTTCGCCTGTGGGACTGGAAATCCTCTTTTTACCACGGACACCGCAGCAGCCCTAAGGGCTGGGGAGATCAAGGCCGAAATCCTCTTTAAGGGAACAAAGGTGGATGGAGTATACGATAAAGACCCTAAATTACACAGCGATGCAAGGAAATTCGAATATCTCGATCTCAAAACAATGCTAAAATTAGAACTTGAAGTCATGGACCAGACCGCAATTGCCCTTTGTCGCGAAAACAAGATTCCTATACTGGTTTTCGATATTACGGAAGAAGGGAATCTGACAAAGGCACTTATCGGGGAAAAAATAGGCACCTTTGTTGAAGTTTAGTCTTTCCAGAGGAGGCAGTGAATATGCTGGATAAGATATATAAAGAAGCGGAATCCAAAATGAAAAAAACCTTGGAAAATTTTGAAAAAGAAATGTCAAGATTAAGAACCGGACGTGCTACTCCGTACCTCCTCGATGGCATAAAAGTAGATTATTATGGGTCTCAAGTTCCTATAAACCAGGTTGCAACCATTCAAATACCCGATGCCTCAATGATTATAATTCAACCGTGGGACAAGTCTGTAATAGGTGAAATTGAACGAGCAATAAAAAAAGCTGGACTGGGACTTAATCCTCAAAGTGATGGCAATGTTTTAAGGATACCCATCCCACCCCTCTCAGAAGAAAGGCGCCAGGAACTTGTTAAACTAATTAGGAAGTATGCAGAAGATGCCCGAGTAGCCATAAGAAACATAAGAAGAGATGGTATAGACCAAGTTAAGAGGATGGAAAAGAACAAAGAGATCAGTGAAGACGATTCTAAAAAAGCCGAAAAGCAATTTCAAGAACTTCACGACAAGTACATTGAAGAAATTAACAAGTTGCTAAAACATAAGGAGAAAGAAATTCTTGAAGAGTAACCTGCCTCAGCATGTTGCCATCATAATGGATGGCAATGGCCGCTGGGCAAGGGAACGTGGGCTTCCACGCTACTTAGGCCACAAAACAGGTGCAGAATCTACAAGAGAAGTTATAAAAATCTCTCAGCAACTTGGAATTAAATATTTAACCCTTTATACCTTTTCAATAGAAAATTGGCGAAGGCCGAAACAAGAAGTCGACTTTTTGATGATGCTATTAAAAAAACTTATACGAGAAGAAGTAGACAGCCTCTATAAAAACAATGTGAGACTGGACTTCATTGGCAAAATTGATTATTTTCCAGAACCTCTGATTCAAGAGCTAACCAGAGCCAAGGAAAAAACAGCGAGTTGCACAGGCTTGCACGTGATTTTAGCACTCTCATACGGGGGAAGGGTTGAGATTTTAGACGCAGTAAAAAAAATTGTCAAAGAAGGTATCAACCCCGACAACATTACAGAAGAAGTTTTCAAAAAATATACCTATTTGCCTGACATACCTGAACCAGATTTGTTAATAAGAACAGGGGGCGAGGTCCGCATTTCAAATTTTCTATTGTGGCATATTGCATATACCGAACTTTACTTCACACCCACTTTATGGCCCGATTTCAGAAAAGAAGAATATCTAAAAATCATAGAGGATTTCGGTAAACGGGAAAGGAGATTTGGTGGGGTCATTGAAAGCTGAACTCAAGGTAAGAACCCTTACTGCCCTCTTCTTAATTCCAGTGGTTTTAACTTTAATATACCTGGGAAAATTTTACTTTGTCCTTCTTGTGATGACTGCCTTCGGACTCGCGCAATGGGAATTTCTAAATCTTCATTCGGTTAAAAAAAATCTTGCAATATATACAACATTCCTCCTTGTCATTGCTCTTCTTGGTTATTACATGCGCTATCCTTTGCTTATCCTGATTGTAATTTTGCTCCTCTACTTTCCCATTCCCATCTTATGGAGCAGGGATTACAAAATTAAAGAATTTGCCTTAGCAGTTTTTATTTTTGTATATACAATCACAGGAGCCATTTCAGTGCTTATAATACGAGAAAAACTTGGAATACGGGGAATTTTCTTTTTCCTTTTTCTTATATGGATCTTTGACAGCATGGCATACATTGCCGGTTACTTCTTTGGTAGACACAAACTGGCTGAAAAGGTGAGTCCCAAGAAAACGATAGAAGGATACATTTATGGAATCCTCTTTACAATCCCCTTCGGGTTTTTACTTCATTTTTTGAAAATTACACCTTCACACAATATATACTACAACATAGCCCTCACCATTATAATCTCCATCCTATCCCAAATTGGTGACCTCGTAGAATCAGCCTTCAAAAGGGAAGTCGGAGTCAAGGATTCTTCAAACCTCTTTCCTGGGCACGGTGGGATGCTTGATCGCATAGACAGTATTGTTTTTACAGCACCATACTTTGCTTTGATTACATGGATTTTAAAAATATGGAGATAAAAGAGTTCCAAAAAATCATAAAAGAAACTTATTTTGAGAAAGATTCAAAACGGGGCCGTGCAGAGACTTTCCGATGGTTCATTGAAGAAATAGGTGAATTGGCAAAGGCAATGAAGCATGAGTCAAAAGAAGAGCTGGTAGAAGAATTTTCCGATGTATGTGCTTGGCTTTTTTCCTTAGCTAACCTTTATGACATCGATATGGAATTTGCTATCCTAAAATACGAAAAAGGCTGTCCAAAGTGTAAGAGTTTACCGTGTCAATGTAAGGAATGAAAGCGCTATATGTCAGAGAAAAAAGCAATTTCCTATGTAATCCTTTCTTCGTTAATCTGGAGTACCTCCTTTCCCGCGGTAAAATTAGGACTTAGCTACCTTTCCCCAATTACTTTCATATTCTTCCGTTTTCTTCTTGGAACACTTTTTTACGTAATTTTGTTTTTTTTCTTAGAAAAAAACTTCAACACCTATATCTTCAAAGAAAAATCGATCTACCTTCTTGGCACATTAACGTTTCTTTCATACATTTTTCAGTACTTAGGTCAGCAATATACATTAGCGTCTCGCACTGCTCTAATAATAAACCTTTTTGTAATCTGGGTTCCTATCCTTGCAATAATTTTCTTAAAAGAAAAACCGTCAAGGAGACTTCTTTTCTCTTTTGCTTTTCTCCTTCCTGGAATGTTTTTGCTGACCACAGGTAAAAACGTAAAAGAAGTTTTTCATTCACAGATAATGCTCGGCGATGTTATAGTACTTCTTGCATCCTTTTGTTGGGCTTTTTACGTTATCATCTCTAAAAGTCTTCTAAAAAAATACAATTCCCACGAAGTTAACATGGTTACCTTTGGAATTACCGCATTGCTTTCTCTCCCGACCTTTTTGATATTAGATAATGGTACCCAAATGATTTTCAATTGGAAAAGTTTACTCCTTGTAGTACACCTCGCATTAAACTGTACCGTTATTGCATACTATCTATATGTAACGGGACTAAAACACGCCGGTGCAATAAAAACAACTTTTTTCGTATCCCTTGAAGTACTCTTTAGTTTCATTGTTGCTGTTATTTTTCTGGGTGAAAAATGGGAACCCCTCGAACTGGTAGGGGGTGCGATGATGCTTTTAGCCGTAGCTCTCGCAGTTTAAAAGTGGGCAGAGGAGGATTCGAACCTCCGACCTCTGGTATGTGAGACCAGCGTTCTAACCAGACTGAACTATCTGCCCATATATGGATATATTATATTCCAGAAGGCTCGAATTTTAAAGTTTTAAATGGAAACTTATTTCACTCCTGTCGGTTTATAATTAAAAAATATGAAAATCCTGTGGCTCGATGATGAAATTGACCTCTTGAAACCCCACATAATGTTTCTTGAGAATCAAGGAATGAAGGTTATAGGAGTTGACCACCCTCTCAAGGCACTGGAAATAGCAAAATCTGAAGATTTTGACGTAATCCTTATAGATTACAAAATGCCACAGATTTCGGGCATAGAATTCGCGAGGGAGATTAAAAAACTGCATCCCAATGTCCCATTAGTACTTATAACTATGGTACAGGATCAGGAAGTCATGGATGAAGCTTACTCTATCGACATTTTCGATTACCTGATTAAACCCGTCCAACCCTCGCAGATCTTAGCAGTATTGAGAAAACTCGAAAAAGACAAAATTAAAAACCGCGCTGAAACACGAAGGATTCTAAATTACTACAATGCAATAAACTCTCTTGGAAACGATTGGACTGATTGGCTGGAAAAGGGTAGACTCCTTTTCTACTGGATGGTAGAAAGTCCCGAAGATGAACTCTTAAAAGAAGAGCTGAAAACTAAAAATCAGGACTTCGCTACGTGGGTTATGAGAAACTATCCAGAACTCCTCCTTAAAGGTGAAATTCCCTTCATTTTCAAAGTTTTTAAGGATTATGTTTTCACTGGACTCAAAAAGGGTGAAAAAATAACAGTAATAGTGTTTGATAACTTTAGATTTGATCAGGCCCTGGAATTATCAAAATCTATACAACCGACCTATAATGTGGAGATACAACCCATTTTTTCGGTTTTGCCCACCGCAACCCAATTCGCCAGAAATTCTCTCTTTTCAGGACATACCCCTTACGATACCGAAAGAAGGAACCCAGGGTGGACGAGGAACAACTTACATGAAAAGGAACTTTTAGAACAGAACCTCATTGAAAATGGGTTTAAAAATTTTCCATATGTTATAAAAAAGATAAATTCCTTGGATGCCTTCAAACAAGAATCTTTCAATGCTGGCTTGCCACTGGAAGTCTATGTAATCAACTTTTTCGATATGATCTTTCACCTCAGGGAGGCTGAATCTCCCCTTAGAGGACTTATAGAAAACGCAGAAGATTACGTTAGACTATGTAAATTTATCCTTGAAAGTTCTAACTTCTTAGAAAAACTTCACGCGCCCAACATTATCATCACCACCGACCACGGGTGGGTAAGAGGCGAAAAACCGGTAATAATACAGGGCGGTATGGAAGTAACGGAAGGACTACGTTTTAAATTTGGGGATTCTCTAAAAGCTATTGAAGGTAAACCAATAGAAATAATGGACCTTAAAAAATTCGGAATACCCCAGTTTGCAAGAATGCTCTTTATTGCAAAAGGTTACGACTTTTTCATTTACAAAAGTGACCCAGGTAAATATAAGAAAAAATACTTGGGAGGACTTTTCCACGGAGGGATAAGTATCGAGGAGATGATAATACCTCTTATAAAACTTAGAAGGAGGTCATCTTAAAACGCCAATTAACTCCTTCTTTGAAAAGAACTTACCCTTAAACGTTCGTCCATTAACCACCAAGATATACATTCCTTCTTCAAGCTGAGCTCCATTTGCATAATCTGTAACAGTAAAGTCCAACTTTCCGTCCACCAAGAGTTTTTCGGTGAAAAAAGTCTGGACCTTCCTTCCATCCAATCGGTAAAGTTCACCAGTTGCATAAACTGGAAATTCAGGAAACTCCACTCTTACAGCAATAACAGGAACTCCTCTTGAGGGAGCCAGGGCCTTTGAAGAAAGGGAAAGAAGGGCCCCTGTTTGTGGCGGTAAAATCTGAATAGAATTCTTTCTTCCTATAGTGTTTCCCTCCTTAGAAGAGGCCCAGCTATATGGCGAATTGGAGGGCAAAAAGGGCGACACCCTCTCAAGGGAAACATTGAAGGAACCTCCCCATCTCATCGAATAGGCTACCATATCTACAACCTGACCATAGGCATCGTAAAGGAAAATGGTATCCCCCGTATTGTTAAGCGTTGGAAAATTTTTAAGAACAGTGCTATTTGAAACTTGAACTTCTGCAGAAGAAAAAACATAGTATGAACCCGGTTCAAGGAGAATATCATCAATTACGGGCTGTGAACTTTTCACAGGATCCCCTAAAGAAAAACCCTTAAGAGAAAGAGGATCATTTGATGCATTATAAACTTCAATCCACTCTACATCTCCGTTGTACATAATTTCATTTATAACCAGCGGCGGTTTTCCAGCAAAGATCTGCAAAAAGGTCGAATCCAAAATCAACTCCTGAACTCCAATCCAAATTTTTAAAGGGTAAGTTCCAGGTGGAATAAAAAGGGGCCCAATTTCAACTAAAGCAATAGAATCAGGACAGAGAAAAACGCTCACCTCCTCTTCCGAAGGCGGTATAGCTCCTGTTATTTCGTATCTTATTTTTAAAATACCCAAAAACTCGGTTCCCGTATTTAACACCTTCAAAACAAAGGTAAGTTTACACTCTTCTAACCTTTCAAGCTTTAATTCTTTAATCCTGACTTTAAAGGGCTTGGAAACGGAATTTTCCATACCGCAGCTATTACCGTTTTCATCCTCACAATACCTCCAGTTTTCTCCATTATCCGGTCCCCAATAATATTTCCTCTCAAAACTAACACCATCTCTCGTTCTAAGAGGAAATCCGCTGCCGAGGCCAAAGGAGGACAAAACATTCCCATTCCCATCGATGATACAAATTGTATCATTTGAAGAAAAACCATTACCCAAATCAGTGTCTTTTGTTGTCATAACCGAGACTCCATCGGGTAGGTCATAGGGCAGGTGGTTTTCCCCTTCAAGTATATATTCTTTGTCAAGAATAACTCCGTAAGACTTTGGTGGAATTTTTGTTGTAGCCTTTACTTCTGGGTAAAATTGAAGAATTTCAATGAAAGGAACTATACTATCTATCTCGGCATTATCCCTGATTTTAAGAAAAGCCATGTCCACCGTGTCATCATCGGGGTTGTAAACCTCTATAAACTCGTTGCGGTCACCAGGGGATAATGAACCCGTTTCTGACCCTGCCGGGTCAACCATCACTTCAGTGATAATCGGATACACACACACTAATAATGTCAGAAAATTCATAGCGATAAGACAAAGGTCACAGGCCCGTAATTCACCAGTTTTACTTCCATCTTCGCCTGAAAAACACCCTTAGAGACCCTGACCCCTTCGTTTTTAATAGCCAAGCAAAACCTTTCAAAAAATTCACGCGCTTTATCAGGTTCCATACACTCATCAAAGGAAGGGCGCCTGCCTTTCTCAATGCTACCCTCCAGCGTAAAATTTGGCACGGCAAGGATTTCCAGATTCAAATCTTTAACAGAAAGATTCATCTTACCCTGCTCATCTTCAAATATCCTGAGCTCGGTAACCTTCTTCGCCGCTTTAAAAATCTTTTCTTCCGTATCCCCTTTTCTAAATCCCACAAGCAACAAAAGCCCCCAACCTATCTTAGAAACACAAACGCCTTCAACCCAAACTTCAGCCTCTTTAACCCTCTGGACGACAACTTTCATTTTTACCTCCTAAATTTATTTTAATAGAGGAACCTTGGTGTTAAAAAAGCGTGCATTGGTGTGAACAAATTTTCCAACCCTCGTCTACGAGTTATAATACTTTTATGGTAACACTTTTCCTCATTTGCCAGCTTTTAAGTCCGGAGAAAGTTGGCACTTACATATCAAACATGACAAAGGCTTCGCGCATGCGCAATATGGACTCTCTTCAGTTTTATTACAGAGAGTTGAGGAAAGCAGCTACCCCACCTGGGAGAAACTTTCTAAAAACCTATGCTAATGGGCTTGCCATTTTTCTTATGATAACCTCAGACAGCCTTTACGCAAAAGAGCAGTACATAGACAGTGCCATTTACTTTATGGAAGAATGTACCAAGCTCAACCCCGATTTTTCCGATGCCTGGGCAGTTCTCGGTTCCCTCTATGGAATGAAAGCCATAAAAAACCTTACACAACTTGCCTACTGGGGTAAAAAATCAAACGATGCATTCCAAAAGGCCAAATCACTTGATACTCAGAACCCGAGAACATATTATCTGGAGGGTATTTCTTTGTTCTTCCGACCAAAGGCCGTAGGTGGTGGAATTAACAAGGCTCAGAAAAACTTTAAAAAGGCCTTGGAACTTTACCTTAAAGAAAAAAATCCCCTTTCATGGGGATACCTTGAATGCAAGGCCTTTCTTGGGTTTTCTTACGAAAAAGCAAACATGAAGGAAGAAGCTTTAAAAATATATGACGAGATATTAAAGGAAGATCCTGACTACGAGTGGGTAAAAAGGGCGAGAAAAAATTTGACAAATTAATTTTGGGGATTATAATTTCGCAATGCTCTGGAGGTGTTTTATGAATTTCAAAAATTGCACAGTGTTAGTTTTGTTAGGCCTTCTCTTTGCAGGAGAAGACGCAACCCTGAATAAGATAATCACTACCCAATCTCAGAAATATGACAAGATAAAAGATATGACCATGGTTATGGTTGCCCCTGAAGTGGGCGAAATAAAGATTATGAGAAAAGGAGTTAAATCGAGAACAGAGATGGAAATGCCAATAGGCGAAGGTAAAAAAATTCCTTCAATCATTGTTTTTGACAGCCTCGAGTACTGGATGATTTCACCTCTTATAGGTAAAAGGAAAATCTCCTCGAGTGAAGCAAATACTTATGAAGAAGAAAGGTGGTGGGAAAAAGTTAAAGAACCTAAAATTTTGGGTAGTGAAAATCTCAATGGCAGAGATTGTTTTATTGTTGAGTACAAGAATGATAGCGGTAAGGAAACTACCAAACTATGGGTTGATAAGAAAGAATACTTACTTGTAAAAAGCGAGACTACTCAAAAGAAAAACAAAATTACGAATATTTACTCAGACTTCAGAGAAGTCTATGATGATTTAAAAATGCCTTTCAAAATAGAGATTTATGAAAATGGAAAACTTGTAAACACAATAAACTTCAAAGAAATTAAGGTCAACCAGAAACTCTCCGACGACCTCTTCAACATTGACAAGATTGAGGTCAGGCATCTCACCCCACAGGAATTAATGGAACTTATGAAATAACTAAAATTTAAGCCTCTTCAAAATTGGAAACGGGATAATCGATTTCTGCAAGTTTCTGCATTACACGGGTAGCATCTTTGGTCTCAATGATAAGCAGTTTTTTCTCCACATTGACTTCAAAATTCTTCTCACCAATCTCGTGAAGGGCCTTGGTGATCCTCATCTTGCAATGATCACAATGAATATCTGGGATAAACATCCTATACTTGGCCATAAATCCCCCCTTACTTAAGTCTCAAAGAATTCAAAATTACTGATATTGAACTAAAAGCCATAGCACCCTCAGCGATGATTGGGTGCAAAAGCCCTATCATCGCAATGGGGATAGCAACAATGTTGTATAAAAAAGCCCAAAATAGGTTCTCTTTCACTTTCCCCAAAATTTTTTTGGAAAGATAATGAAGTTCAACGATTGACGAGAGCCCTCCCTTCAAAATAACCGCATCCGAATTCTCAATAGCCAGGTCCGCACCACTAAAAATTGTTACAGAAACATCTGCAGCTTTAAGAGCAGGTGCATCATTCACTCCATCCCCTACCATCAAGACCTTGCTTCCCTGAGCTTGAAACTCCCTAACTATATTCACTTTTTCTTCTGGTTTGACTCCGGAATAAACCTTCAATATACCCAGCTTTCCTGCCACATATTTCGCAGTTTTTTCGTTATCACCGGTAACCAGGACAGGTTCGATTCCAACTTTCCTTAGCTCTTCTATTGCCGAATAGCTATCCTCCCTAATTTTGTCTACAAGAACAAAAAAACCTAATTTTTTACCGTTTCTCCTTACCTCAACAACGGTTCCTCCATCATTCAAGTAGGAAAAATACTCCTCTGGATTTTCAGGCTTCCCAATAAAATATTCCTCATCAGCAGACTTCGCACGAATACCCAAACCAGGAATTTCTTCTATTTCATAGCCCTCAAAGGAAATACTATCCTGGAGTAATCTTGTAATAGCAAGGGCAAGGGGGTGATTGGAAAACCTTTCAAAAAAGACCACCTTAAGCAGGTCTTCCTGGGGAAGGTTGTGAAAAACTACTTCAGGCCTCCCTTCAGTTAAAGTACCAGTCTTATCAAACAAGGCATATTTGACCTCAAGAAAGGTTTGCATTATCTCAGCATTCCGAATGAGCAAACCTCTCTTTGAGGCAGAGATTCTTCCTCTCATCAAAGCCATCGGTATAGCAAGCCCAAGAGCACAGGGACAGGCAATAACTATAACAGAAACAAAAGCAAAGAGGGAAAAGGTAAGCCTATCTCCTTGAACTTTTACCCAGGGTAAGAACGTGGAAATTTTTGTTAAAACAGCCCTAAAGCTATCAAAATTTAAATACCAGAAAATAAAACTTGATATCGCTAAGATGATAATGGTAGGGACAAAGTAATTTGTTATCCGATCTGCCACCTTCTGAATAGGAATCCTGGCACCCTGAACCTCTGTCATAAGTTT
>CAZZKY010000136.1:0-3667 GCA_964654765.1 uncultured bacterium
ATTGCAGACTTAAGCGAAAAACTTACAAGGAGAAGATTAGGTGAATATGAAAACTTTAAAAGAATCGGCTACTACCATCCTTTCCCAGGAGAGCATTAAGAATATTTTAACCTACGGAGCTCTTCTTTTTCCTTTTCTACCCAACACTTATAGAACTGTTTACCTCATCGTTGCAACCATTACAATTATCATTGATTACCGTTTGCTTCTAAGAAAAGAAAATCTGCCCCTTTACATCTTTTGGCTGATTACTTTCATAACCTCCCTTTTCTCACCCATGCCTCTTAAGGCAATCCTAAAGACAAAGGGAATAGCCTTTGACCTCATTATACCTTTTATTTTCTTCGCTTTTTCAACGCAATTAAAAAGGGATGAATTACTGAAAAAGATATCATATTTTGTAATCCTTTTCACCTTCTCTGCCCTTCTAATTCACTTTATTTATCCACGAGGGTGGCACTTTTTTAATCGGCAAAGTGCATTAGTAGGATTTATGGGGGGAAAACTTACCTACGCAGGCGTGATTTCCTTTCTTTTCCCTCTTCTAATTTTTAAAGAAGGTTTCAAGATAAAAAACCTTATACCACCTTTTCTCGCAGGTGCCTTAGTTCTTATAAGTCTTGCCATTAACAACTCCCGAAGCTACTACTTAGGAATAGCTGCCTTTCTGCTTTTCTTTATTTTTTTCGCAAAACCTTATTTAAAGGTGATTTATCTACTCTTGCTTTTAACATTCGCCTCATCAGTTTTCTTAAACCAAAGAAGCTATGAATACTTAAAAAGAAGCGTTCCTACCGAAAAAAATATGAGTTCCTACTTACGAATTCACATGTGGAAAACAGGGCTTAACATATTCAAAGCAAAACCCTTCACGGGTATAGGTTATGAACTCTGGGGAGAAGAAAAGGTACGGGAAGCCTACCTCAAAAAGTATGGCACACCCAAACTTAAAGAGATTCTTGAAAAACATCCTGATACCAGAAGACCAGTCAGCGGTCACCTTCACAGTAATTACATCATGGCCCTTGTAAACGGTGGAATTTTGCTCTTTATGGGATATCTTTTTATCTTCATCTACTATGGACTCCTCTTTTTAAGGTCAAAAAATACATTCGGCCTTTACGGTATTGGCCTTCTTTTAATAATGCTGATCGCCGGCGCCTTTGAATACAGTTTCAGCGACGCAGAGGTAGTTCAGACCTTTGCTTTTTCCTTAGGGCTTCTGTTAAATGGGGCTAAAACTAATGAGAGTAATCATAAGAACTCCTAACTGGCTGGGTGATGCAGTCTTCAACCTGCCTTTCATTATAGCTGTTTCAAAAAAGCAAGAGGTAACGATTGTATGTAAAGAATACCTCAGGGAACTATTCTGGGGATTTCCCACCATTTCCTTCAATTCTAACAGTGAACTTTACAAAAAACATTTAAAAATTGGAAAGAAATACGATTATTACATCGTTACGCCCATTTCGTTCTCTTCTGCCTTGGCGGCTTTTCTTTCAAGAACACCAGAAAGAATAGGATTTTCCCTTGATGCCAGAGACTTCCTCCTCACGAAGAGAATCAAGATTCCCCGTGAATGGAAAGAACGCCATACCACCGAGACCTATGCGTTGCTGTATCAAGAACTCATCAATGAAGATAAAGTTAAATTTGAACTGGAAATCCCTGAAAAATACAAATTATCCGCCTCAGAAATTTTAAGCAGTTTCGACCTATTAGATAAACCCTATGTATGCTTCTCACCCTTTGCCCAATTCGGGAGGGCGAAGGAGTGGGGTGAAGAAAATTTCATGGAACTTGCTAATCTCCTTGCAAAACACGGTATCAAATCGGTAATCCTCGGAAGCAAAGGCGATGTGAAAAGATCAGAAATTTTTAAAGGTGTAAATTACGTAAATTTGACAGGCAAAACCTCTCTATGGGAAGCAGCAGAAATTGCCAGGAAAGGTTTAGCCTTCATAGGTGGGGATTCCGGCTTAACACACCTTTCTGCCATGGTAGGAGCAAAGACCATTGCGATCTTCGGACCCACCCCCGTTTCGTGGACAAGCCCGATAGGAAAAGATGTAACTATTTTTTACAAAAAATTAAATTGTTCCCCTTGTGAGAAAAGGGAATGTCCCTTAAGAACAAAAGAATGTATGAAATTAGTGAAGCCAGCCGAAGTATTTGAAGTTATAAGGCAGAGACTTTAAAATTTTGTATAAAGGAGGCAAGCCTCGCTGAGATTCTGGTTTCTGAAAAATATTGCGGAGGTACAAAATGACAAAACAACTCAAAAAAATAGTGTTCTTCCTTGCTTTCCTGGCAGGGATTGCTAATGCTGACTCCTTTGATGCAGGCGTTCCATTCCTCATGATCTTCCCCTCTCCAAGGGCAACAGGAATGGCTGCTGCCTTTTCAACCATTGCCGACGACCCATCTGCAACTTACTATAATCCTGCAGGATTGGGACTTGTGCGCAAAGGAGAGGTCATGGTAGTTCATACACCCTGGCTTCGCGGGCTTGCTCCAGATATGTACCACGAATTCACCGCGTTTACCTACCCACTACCTGTAGGGACCATTGGAGGAAATATCATTTTCCTCTACTACGGAAAAATTGAAGGAGTCTCAGATGATGTGTACTTAGGAACGTGGGCACCCTACGACTTCCAATTTCAACTATCTTACGGTTACAAAATTAACGATAACTTGAGTGTTGGCGGCAATATTAAGTTTATCCACAGTTTCTTAGCACCAGAAGATATTCTCTATCAAGCCACAGGAATCGAGGGGGGAGGAAGCGGTACAACTTTTGCTGTGGGTGCTGGCCTTCTCTTCAGGAAACCATTCACAATGGGAAGCAACAAACCGGAATTTCGCTATTCCTTATTCTTTGACAACTTTGGTCCAGGACTGGTACTCACTTCAACTGGCGAAAGAGACCCTCTGCCATACCACGTAAAAACCGGTATAGCCTTAATCCCCATAAATATAAAAAATCACAAACTAACATTAGCTCTTGAACTGACAAAAATACTTGTCAATATAGCAAGCGATTACAGAGATAAAGGCATCAGCTACGTACTTGACGATGCCTGGAAACACGCAGGTTTAGAATACACTCTCTTTGATTTAGCCTCCTTGAGATTCGGTTACTTCCACGACCAGCTTGGTGCTCGAAAGGGTATAACCTTTGGCTTCGGGGTCAAATTCAAGGGGTTCAGCATTGATGTTTCCGATGACCACTATATTTATAGTTTCAAGCAGGGCCTAAATGTACGATATGGCCTGAGTTATGCTTTCAAGTTCTAAAAAGTTAAGAAAATATCTAACATTTGCCCTCTTAGTCTTTCTTTCCTGCTCTTCAAAGAAGCAGGAAGGGATAGTTTTTTGGCACGCCATGGGAGGTCCCCTTGGCGATGCCCTCAAAACTATAGTAAACTGGTATTCTCAAACCAATCCTCCCATAACTCTCGTTAATCTTGGAAACTACAACACCCTTTCCCAGAAAATTATGGGTGCGGTAGCCTCCAATACACCTCCAACTGCCTCACAGCTTTACGAATCCTGGGCTTCAGAGCTTTTATCTGCTAAGAAAATAATCCCCATACAAAATTATCTAAACCTTATTGACTCCACAAAGCTAAAAAATGTTTTTGAGGTTTTGATCACTGGAAAC
>CAZZKY010000137.1:0-6743 GCA_964654765.1 uncultured bacterium
CAATCCCTCATAGGAAGGCTGAAAACAGAATATGGAAGAAGGGTTTACGTTAGGAGACGAAGTTTCAATCCCTCATAGGAAGGCTGAAAACCCGTTTTTTATATTATTTATCAACACATCTGAATTTTCAAAGAACTATTACTCTTTAACTAATTATCTTGTGTTTTTTTTGATTTTTCAAGAGGCCTTTCATCGTCGATGTCGTGCAAGTTTTGCATTACCATAAGTTGACGATTCTCGAAGGTGCTTCAACCTTTATAAGAAAAATTCTTCTCCACCCTTTTTTAACCCGAGGGTTTCCCGAGATGTATACCATGAATTTCTGAAGGTGTATATGATTACAGAATCCTCATCGGGTTTGATAATCCTGGATATTTCCATTTTTAGTTTTTCCAATTTAGCAGGAGAAATTTCACCTTCAAAAACAGAATTTTGAACCCAATAAAGATACTTGCGACAAACCTTAAGAACTTTTGTAACCCTCTTGATGTTCACGTCGTAGACTAATATGACTCTCACGTTACCACCATGCGATAAATGGATTATATTCTTCCTCACCCATTAAATGCTTTTGTATTTTGTATATTTCCAGTCGAATCAGCTCTCTATAAGAAACGTGTCTGTTAAGTTTTCTGTGATGAATTGTGGTTTTGAGGCGTTCGTCAAATTCCCTTAAAAAAATCTGTTTCCCTTTTTCGTTAAGGATAATTCCACTTAACTTTTCTTCAAAGTGGGAAGGGCTCATCATTCCCTTGTTTATGAGACTAAATATGACTCTGTCTCCAATTATCGGCTTAAAGATTTCCGCCAAATCAAGGTTTAGTGTAAATCTCCGCATATTGGTTGAATGGAGGAATCCTATTCGAGGATCTAAATGGGTGCGGTAGATTTCGCTCAGGCACACTACATAGATTAGGGAATTTGAAAAGCTTATAAGGGCATTAAGCATATTTTTTGGCGGTTTTCGCGTTCTAGCCTCGAATGTGAAGTTTGGATTTTCAATTATAATGTCGAAAGACTCATAATAGTGATCTCGAATGTTCCCCTCAATTGCCATCAAATTCTCAATACTTGCTGAAGCTTCAATGCCTGATTGAAGTTCGCTGATTCGTGTAAGAGTATTTTGTAGTGGCTTCCCTCGATGGGCGTAATATTCGAGCACCTTTTGGATGTTTTTGACCGCACCCCAAACAAACTTTTTTGCAAGTTTTAATCTTTTTGAGTAATCCAAGTAATGTTCAGCTTGTTTTAAAATCATATATCCGGAATTGAGATGTTCACGAGGGTAGTAAGACCCGATATAGAATCCATAGTAGTTGAAGAAGTGTATTACAATTTCATTTTCCGTGAGGAATTCCAAGAGGCGCTTGTTTAGCGAAACCTCTCCGAATACTAAAATTTCTTGCGTATTTTCTACTGGGATGTATCGTTTTCCTTCTTTTGTTTCAAAGTAAATAGTGTTCCCTTTTCGCTTGATTTCACCATCGGAGAATATATATATTGATTGTTTCATGCCCAGCAAAATTCTCTATAACCACATTTTGAGCAGAATTTGTTTTTCACAGGAGCAGGAGGAGATTCACGAGTTATTAGCTCTTTGATATCCTTTTGGGCTTTTTCAAGCTCTAATTCAATCTCTCTTGTCAATGAGATTAAAAGTCGCCTTTTTTCCTTTGGAAATAGCAAGATTCCGGTGGAGTCTATCCCGTATTTTTTCAATTTCATTAAGTAGTACGCAAGTTGCATAATTGCGCTTTTCAAGAATCGAGAGCTTTTTTTGACCTCTCCAACTAATATTTTATGGTCGGCGGATTTGATGATGTCAATGACGACATTTTCAACTTTTATCTCTTTCTTACTTCTCTCGTAAGTTTCCTTTGAGATGAGCCTTCCCAGTTCAATAAACGGATTTTCCTGCCATGGAGTTATATGTCTTGACATAAGCCATACCTCCCGTCTGCAAATGTAATAGTACCATATAAGGGTGCCCGTAATTTCTACCTCTATCACCATATTATGGCCTCTGTATCAGTTTTAAATCCTGTCACGATGTCGTAGTAGTCATTTAACTGAGTGAATGGGACGTAATATGTGTTGTTAATTAGAGGTGGAAGGTTTTGAGTATTTCGGGGTACTGATATCACATAGTCGTAAAAGTCTTTGCGAATTTCTAAAAATTTCCGGTGCCTTTCCAAATAGTCCTTTGTTTCCATAATCTCGGTAAACTCTTTCCATACTCGCTTTGCATCTTCATCGTACTCTATAAAAACGTCAATTTTGGGATAGTCCTCTTCAATAAGTTGGAATTTTGAGATGGAGGGTTCTTCAGGGTCAGCGCTTTCGTAACGTAATCTTAAGACAGCTTCAAGAATTTGCTGAGATTCAATTTGATTCATTTTGTTTTCAACCAATTCGTAGTAATCATTGAGAAACTCATAAATTTCCATTTCTGAGAATACATCTTTTTTTGAGAGGATCCTCTCGGTTATGTCGATGAGGACAGGGTCGTAAACTCTTAAGGCAAAAGGTCGTCCTTTTTCATCAATTAATTTGAATACCTTAACAATGCCAACATCTAATTTGGCATTTCTATTGCAACGGCCTGCCGACTGTATAATACTGTCGAGGGGTGCGATATCTCTTATGACTAAATCAAAGTCTAAGTCTACTCCCGCCTCTACCAGCTGTGTTGATACAACGACATCAAATTTTCCTTCTTTCATTTCTTTGATTCTTCGGAACCTTTCTTTTGGAATCACATGGGTACTGAGAAAGGCTTTTGTATAAGGTAGTTCTTGTATCAAAGAATAAAAATGTTTTGCTGAAGATATGGTATTGAATATTAACAGTGTTTTATTTCCTTTTCCTGATTCTTTTAAGAACTCGTCTTTAAGTTCTTCAAGGGTGAGTGGCTTTTTGAGATTTGGTTGTATTTGGGTTCGGTGTAATTGGTAGAAATGTTGTTTTGATGATATTACTGGAGATACCTCGACTCCTTTGAATATGAGTGGGTCTGTTGCGGTCATTACGATTACTCTGGTGTTTAGAATCCTTGAAATTGCAGATAGAAGTCCGCTTATAACTTTCCAGTATTTGATTGGTATTGCTTGTATTTCGTCAAGAATGATTATGGAATTTGCAAGTCTGTGGAATTTTCTTAAGGTGGCATTTTTGTTGGATAAAAGGGTGTGGAAAAGTTGGACGAAAGTTGTTACAATGATTTCCGAGTTCCAGCCTTCAATTAAAAATTTTGCCTCGTCAGAGGTGTATTCTGTTTCCTTTGTTTTGTAGTATATTTCTGTTAAATGGTGGTGTTTCAATAAAAGATTTGAAGTTGGGATAACCTCATTTTTGCTGATAACTTCTTCCAAGACTTTTGAATTCTGGTCAATTATACTAAGAAAAGGTAAGGAATAGATTATTCGGGGCTTTCGATTACTGAGCTTTGCGAAGTTTCTTAATTTTAATGCGAAGGCGAATCCTATGAGGGTTTTTCCAAGTCCCGTTGGTAGGTTTATGGTAAAAAAATGTTTTGAATCGTCAATTTTGGAATAATTTACTTCTCTAAAAGCCTTGTTTCTTAGGGAATTAATGTAGTCTTTGGTGACTGTGAAATTACTTAAATATTTTTCTACCCATTCGGCTTCATTATAATCTAATCGTTCAAAGTTACGGATATCACCGAATACTGCTTCGCTCTTATCAGCGTCCAGGAGTATTGAATAGATGAGGTTTAACGTCAAGTAGTTCTCTATATCTCGTGATTTTCTGAGTAGAGGTTTGTATGACCTCAACTCCTCTCTAAAATTTTCAATCCATTGTTTGAGGAGTTTTTTATTGATGGGAATGGGTAATTCATGTGATAGCAGCACCTCAATGAGTTTTTGGAATGCCCCATCTTCGATATCTTCAACTTGGATTAAAAGATTATCGATTTCTTTATCGTCTATTAGTGTGATTTCGTCCATAATATCGATAAGATCACCATGGTGCCTTCTTACGGCTATATATGCAAAAAGTGGGTAAAATTCATTGCTGGGTTTTATTTCTTTTACGAGGTTGTAGGCACAGATTGCTGAGAGTAGACTATGGGTAGTTCTTTTTTTACAGACTTTGTCGTTTTCAGCTAAGAGGTAGTTTTGGAATGATTTCGTGGCTTTTCCTATGTCATGTGCTAATCCAATTGTCTTGACTATGGGGGTTAATTTTAACTGAATATCTTGAGGTTTCTCTTGCAGAAAAAACTCGCTAAAACGCGCTACGTTTATTAGGTGAACTTCTAATGGCTTTCCCGGGTGTGAGTAGAGGTTAGAAAAAGATGATGGTGTCTCCATTTTCCAATTTGTAGGCGTTCTCAATTGAAGCTTTTATTGGAAGTCCGTCAGGTTCGTAAACTACATCGCTGTATTTTTCAACGACTCTGTCAGGGCGCATAATAACAGGTATTTTTTCCTTAAAGTATTTCTTGTTGTTTTCTATTATGATTCCGTGTGGTTTTACCTTTTCTATGGGAATTATAGTGTCAACATAGATTTCTTGAGCTCTTACTTCTTCCCCATGGAAAACCCCCACATACTTGAAATCGGCAAGTAATTCACTTAATCCTAAGGAGACTGTATAAATACACCTGTGTTTTTCAACGAGTGTGATTAGCCTCTGGAAAACGCCAATGTCTGTGTGGTACACATAAATTCTGTATCTTGGTTCTTTGATAAACTCTGTTCTTATCTGGATCCTCGGCTCGTGGTTTTTCGCCCTGAAAAGTCTCAGATACCTATTTTCCTTAGTATTTATAAGGTTCAATCCCAAACGGATTTTTTTAATTGGTTTAGAAATTTTTAAGGCAACTTTGCATTTCTCATAGCTAAAAATATCTAAATATTCTTCTTTTGAAGCTCCGTAGATTGCACCAAGTATTCCTGCAATCGTAGGAGGGGGTGGAAAAGAAAATGTGAGTGGCGATGTGGTTGTATAATATTTTCTAAAATGCGCAAAATCTCCAAAAAGATCAAAAACTAAAACTTTCATATTGCCTCAAAATCTAAGTTCTTCAAATGGGATGCTCTCAAAAGCTTCCTGAAGCCTTATTGGAGTGTCGTCTTTTATGATGTTAACTCTCTCATCAACTTTGTATCTTATTTTTAGGATTTTATCAGCATGTTTTTTGAGAACCGCTGAAAGCTCAGTTATATCAATTTTGATCTCTTCTATGTCTCTTATGGCCTCATCCGGCTTATCAGTCTTAATTTTAATGAATTTGTCAAGTTCACCAATGTGGAAATTTTCATTTTCTTTATAGATTACATGGAGAAGTAGTCGAGGCATTTGCCCGAATTTTGAACTCGAAATTAAATTTTTAGTTCCGTGCCATATTGCTTCTAACATCAAATCAATATCCTCGTCTGTCAGGGGTATGTTTTGAGTCCTTGCAGCATTTTCATTTACAACACCGTAAAAAACTATAAGTGAATAAGGTAAAATATATTTCTCGGTGAAAGTCCCTTGTTTTTTCTCTTTACCAGAGGGCATTACGGTAGTGCCTTTGATGTAAGTCAGATCTACCCTATGAAGTGACCTTCCGAATTTAAATTGAACGGGTCCTGTAAGTGTAAGTGTTTTATTTTCAACAGCGGTAGTGGTTCCAAATAACCTGATGTCTATGCATTTTTCTATTATTTCTGATTCATTTTCGAAGTCATTGAGCCTTTCTTCTTTGGTTACGAGGTTTCCATCTTCTTTTCTTATTTCGCGTATGAATATTTCAAGGCCTTTGTGATCGTGGAGGTAATCCCTAATGGTTCGCTTAAGTCTTGTGTCAGTTACTATGTTCACTCCTGTCTCTTCATCAATTCTTGGCTTGTTTTCATCTATTGGGTCACCATTCGGGTTTGCATCTTTTACATCGTACAAAAATAGTATCTCGGACCTATTTTTTACAATTTCTGGCATTACCCACCTCCATTTTTGTATAGTTTTCCTTTTTTAAGTTTGTAATTTGATTGTAAATTTAATATTTTGCTTCCGGGGGTTACAAAATACTTTGCTTCTTTTATTTCTGGTGGGTTTTTTTGAAAATTGAACTCTGCCAAAAGGGTTAATTCGCCTTCGAACTTGAGGTTGTTGTCAAACTCTAAGAAGTTTCTAATTGAATTATTAGACCCCGCATTTGTCTCTGGAATAATCCATTCTTTTACTTCATCTTCTGATACCTTATCATCTACGTGTTGTAATTCCATGCCTCCAAGTCCATATCTTGCATCTCCTCCAACAAAGATTTTCAGTCCTTCTTTTAAAAAAGCTTCAATTTTTGAGGCAATATTGGTGTCAATACCCAAAAGACCTGTCCAGTATAGCTCTTTTCCGTCTATTTTACTTCGATTTAGTAAAATTTCCGTTTCATGTAAGCTCTCTTCTTTAGCACTTCTGGATTCAGGAACTATAGATGTTGAGACCAATGTGTCAGTAAACTCGCTTCTAAATTCTTCTTCTGAGTATTTGCCGAGATACAAAAGACCGTTTCTGTACTCAGGGTAGAAAGGATTGAAGTTTTCTTCCTCAAGAGTTGGGTAGAAACAAGTTATTGTTTCAAATAGTTCTTGGTTGTCCGTCAGTTTGTTTTTGTTGTAGATATTGTATGCTTTTGTTAATGCCCCCCACATCGTCCAGCCAGGGATGAATATGTATGTTTGATTTATCACTCCCCAGCTTTCAGAACCAATGTGTATAGGTTGATTTTGCTTAAA
>CAZZKY010000138.1:0-41903 GCA_964654765.1 uncultured bacterium
ATGTCATCCTTCTCAGCAAGTTTGATAGCATTAAATATCGCTTCTCTTCGGTCAGGTATTACTTTTGCGTTATTGCCTTTCATTCCTTTTAAAATGTCTTCTATTATCTTTTCGGGTGGTTCGGAGCGTGGATTATCCGATGTGACAATTTGTATATCGGATAGTTCCTCAGAAATCTTTCCAAATAGAGGGCGTTTACCGGGATCTCTATCACCGCCGGCTCCAAAAACAGTTATAATTTTTCCCTTCTTGTATAGTTGCACATTTTCAAGAAGATTTCTCATTGCCTCGGGGGTATGAGCATAGTCAATAAATACGTAAATTCCACATTTGTTATCAACCTTCTGAAGCCTGCCCGGGACAGGCTTTATATTCAACGCCAGCTCCTTCAAATTTTGGGCTTTGTTGAGGACATATAACACGGAGACGGCGCAAAGAAAATTGTAAACGTTGAATATTCCGGGTAAGGGAATAAAGATATTCTTTTCATTAATTAATCCATGGAGGTTTACAAAAGAGCCGTTAAGTTCACTGTTTACTATTTCTGCTTTCAAAGAGGCATTCTCTTTAATTCCAAAGGTTAACGGTTCTTTAGCAGCTTTGAGAAAATATGAAGCGTAGGGGTCATCAACGTTAATTACTGTGTGTTCTGGTTTGTAAACTTCAAAAAGTTTTAACTTTGCTTTCAAATAGTTTTCCATTGTGCCATGGTATTCTAAATGTTCCCGGGAGAAGTTTGTAAAACAACCCAAATGAAAATGGGTTCCTTCTATTCGGTACTCTTCAATCCCTGCTGAGGAAACTTCCATTATAAAATATTTTGCCCCTTTGTGTAGTGCTTTATGCATAAAATCTTGAATGTCTGAAGCCTCTGGCGTTGTCCTCCCGGCTTCGACACAATTTTTTCCTATGCAATATAAAATGGTCCCCAATAGCCCAGTATTTTCACCCTGGGCTTCCAACATGTCTCTTATCATAAAGGTTGTTGTTGTTTTCCCGTTGGTTCCAGTAATGCCAATGGTTTTCAGTTTTTGGGATGGATTACCATAAAATTTTGCTGAAATAATTCCAAGATATTTTCTGGTATTCTCCACATAAATGTAAGGCACGGGGTAATTCCTCTCCTCTTGTACCATAAGTGCGACAGCGCCATTTTTTAACGCCTCTTCAATGAACAAATGTCCGTCGGTGTTTCTTCCTTTTAGGGCAACAAACAAATCACCTGGTTTTACTTTTTTTGAATTGTAAGCAATACCTTTTACTTCTACGTCAGGTCCTACCACCTTAAAACCGTAAGCAAGTTGCGACAGTCGCATTATTTCCTCCTGCTATAAAGTTTGCTATTTCCCTAAAGAGCGGAGCGGCAACTTCGCCTCCGTACCTAACATATATGGGCCCTTTGGGCTCAAATATTACTACGTAGATTAAATATTTTGGATTATCTTTTGGGAAAAATCCAATGAAGGAACTGATCATGGCATTGGATGTGTAAGTACCGGTCGTTGTGTCAAGAGTTTTAGCAGTGCCAGTCTTTCCACAAACTTCTAAACCGTAAACATCAGCTTTCTTTCCTGTACCGTAAAGTACGACATCTCGCATCATCTCTTTAAGGGTGTCCGCGAGTTCTTTGCTTATAGCACGACGTATTATTACAGGTTTTCCATCTTTTATTATTTTGGGCAAAAGTAAAAGTCCCCCGTTAGCGACAGCCCCGTAAGCCATGGCCATTTGCACTCCGTTTACCATTACCCCATATCCGTAAGAAAAATTTGCAAGGCGCAGATTTCCCCATTTTGATGGCTTTAAAATGGGAGGTGCCGATTCTCCAGGAAGGTTAATGCCCGAAGGACACCCGATTCCAAATTTTTGAGCAGTTCTGTAAAGTTTTTGAGCCCCTAACATGATGCCTATCTTAGCCGCAGCTATGTTGGAAGAATAGGCAAAGGCTTCTCTAACGGTCAATTTTATGCTTGGATGCTCATCAGTAATAAGGTGGTTATAAAAATAAAATTTTCCATTTTCTGTGTTAATTGTATCTGAAAGCTTCAAGATCTTGTTCTCTAAGGCTGATGCGTATGTTATTAATTTAAAAGTGGATCCAGGTTCGTAAGGGTCCTCAATTGCAAGGTTTTTGGTTGGTATTTTCTCGTTTGGATTTTTGCTCGGGTAAACAGCCATTGTCAGGATTTCACCGGTTTGTGGGTTAGTAACTATAACAAACCCCCTTGAGGCACCCGTTTCCTGAATACGCCGTTTTAATGCATGATAACAAAATTCCTGCAATGCTAAGTTTATTGTAGTAACTATACTCTTGCCTCTTTCTGGGTCTATATCTTGATTTTTGCTAAGTGCAACAAGGTTACCCAATGCATCCCGAATGAAGATGATTTTCCCAGGCTTCCCTCGGATATATGGATCTAAAACCAATTCAAGACCCCCTAATGGATTTTCGTCTTCTCCCACACAACCAATTACTGGGGCTAATACCTCTCCGTAAGGATAATAGCGTTTATTAACAATCCTCTGAAAAATTTCTTCGCTTTTTCTAAATTCATCGAGTAGTGTCGAACGAAATTTGAACTCGGCAACTTTCGTATGGTTAATTCCGTTTTGTAGTTTGCTCATAAATATTTGCGCACCATTTGATTTATACTTTAAAAGTGACTTTATTGTATTAGTTGTGAGGCTTGGCTTAACCTTATAGATCTCTAAGGTCGGGACATTAACAGCCAGTGGGTTCCCGTTTCTATCGTAGATAATCCCCCTCTCGCCTTGAAGCGGAAGAGTAATTAAACTCTGTTCGGTTCCCAGTTCTCTATATTTTGAGCCTAATGGGGTCGTTTGAAATAGAAATACGTAGACTGCGTAAAATATGTAAACTGAAATTAAGATGATGTTTAAAAAGAATGTCCTTACTTTCATTTGGTCTCTGCACCGAGTCTGCTGAGGGAACGTGATACGTGTATTTGGGCTTCCTCGATGAGTAATTTTCTTGAAATATCTACTATATAACTTCGCAACTCAGTATTTTTTCTTCTCATAGCTAAATTCTTATCTGCTAAGCAAAGAGGAGGGGAAAAGATTAAGATTAAACTTATACCAATCATTAAGGCTCTCTTCATCTATCTCCTCCTTTTCAAATACACGGAGTTTAGAACTTCTACATCTTGGATTTTCTAAAGTTTCTTTCTCATCTGGATTTATGGGCTTTTTTGTTATCATTTTCATACCCTTAACATTTTTAATGCTTTTACAAAGTCGATCTTCAATGGAATGGTAGGATAGGGTAATCAAGATTCCGCTCCTCGATAGAACATGAATGGCTTCCTTCAGGCCTATAACCATATTAGTATATTCGTTATTTGTGAAAATTCTAAATGCTTGAAAAATCTTTGGAAGTTCATTGTTTAGAAAACGATGTGGTATGGATTTTCTCGCGATATCAACAAGATCGGAGGTGTATTTGATTTTACTTTTGCTTGCAAAGAGATTTTTCGCGAGTGTTTTTGCAAACTTCACTTCTCCGAATTTTTTAAGTAATAATTCCATGTCACGATCAGTTAATTTTTGGAGTTTTATGTAAAGTGGTTCGCCTTCCGAAGGGTTAAAACGCATATCCAATATTTCGTCTTTTTTAAAGGAAAATCCTCTACCTGAGCCCTCTAAGTGATATGATGAGAGGCCAAAGTCAAACAAGATGGCATCAACTCTATTTATACCCACATTGCCTAAAACATGTCTAATTTCAATATAACTTGCATTTACGCAAGTAATGTTGGAGAAATCCCTGGTGTTTTTTTCAAGTTTTTGAAAATAAAACGGATCTACTTCAATTGCAATTACTTTACCACTTTTTCCCACCAAATTAGCAATAGCAATTGAATGTCCACCTTCTCCAGCCGTGCAATCTAAAATAAACTTGCATTGGTACTGATTCAAAAACTTCAAAATATGTTCAACCTGACAAGGAATGTGAGATATCATAATGGAATTTCCCTAAAATTGAGGTCTTCCACTTTATGAAGCTCAGCATACAATTCAGGGTTCCATATCTCAAACCACCTTGGCATTTTAACGAACATGCAAACTCTAAATATATGTGCATAGGTCATAAGATTTCCGGGAATCAATATTCTCCCCTGGGCATCAATTTCTGTTTCCTCCGATTCCCCCAAAAGATACCTGATTGCCCTTCTTTTTTCTTCGTCCCATAGGGGAAATTCTCTAATTCTTTCTTCAAATTTTCTCCATTCTTCTTCGGTAAAGACATAAATGCACTTTTCAATACCCTTTGTGAGAATTAATTTTTCCCCGTATTTCATTTCTCTCCTTAAATTTACGGGTATAGCAACACGGCCTTTTTCATCAATATGGTGTATTCTATTGTTTCTCTTTTTTTCCACTTTTCCCCACCTTTTACCATAAAAGTTTAATTCCTGGGGGGTGGTTTGTCAAGGGGGGATTTTGTTTCTTGTTAACATACAATTTTGCACAATTCTAAATGTTTAGTATATAATATTAGCATGGAGTCGTGGAGATTAATAGGAAAGTATACAATTCCTGAGCTGGTTAAGAAGACGGTAGAACTCCATGCATCTCGACCAGCAATGGGGTTTTACTATGAAGAGCCTTTCACTTACGGCGAATTGATGAGAAGAATAATTTCTCTCTCCCATCAGCTGAGAGAGTATGGCGTAAGAAAAGGGTCAAAAGTTGCAATACTTGGTGAGAATTCCCCAAACTGGGTTATTGCTTATCTCTCAACTGTTTTCCTTGGTGGGATTGCAGTACCTATCTTACCGGATTTTCATCCCTCAGATATTTCCAACATACTTAGACATTCTGAATCTATTGGATTATTTGCAAGTAAGGTCAACCTCCTAAGGCTTAAAGGTTATGACCTTGGAGAGGTTAGATTTTTGATTGCCCTGGATGATTTTACTCCCGAAACGGTAGATATTGAGATTAGCCCTATTTCATCTATATTTGAAAAAGCCAGAAATCTTGCACTGCAAGTCGCTGAAAAAGTTGGACTAATAAGTGATGAGATTGAGCCCGATGATGTTGCTGCAATGATTTACACTTCGGGGACTACTGGAAATTCCAAAGGCGTTATGCTTACCCACAAGAATATAGTCTCCAATGTATCACAAGTTGCAAGAATATTTGATTTGAACCAGGATGATAGAGTATTATCTATTTTGCCCTTAGCACATTCTTACGAATTTACCTTGGGTCTTTTATATTCTTTATCAGTAGGAGCTTGTATTTACTATATAGGAAAAAAGCCGACCCCCGCTTTGGTCCACGAAGCTTGCCAGAAAGTAAAGCCTACCATCATTCCTGCTGTACCGCTTTTGCTTGAGAAAGTCTACAAATCAAAGGTTAAGAAGTTCCTTGAGGAAAAGAAGGGGATTAAGACGGTTACTAAAATTCCATTCGTTAAGGATTTTATCTACTCAAAGATAAGGAAATCTCTTTTGGAATTTTTTGGTGGAGAATTGAGATGCATAACACTGGGGGGAGCCCCGCTTTCCCTTGAAGTTGAAAAATTTTTAAAGCAGATAAATTTCCCCTATGCAGTAGGATACGGCCTTACAGAAGCCTCCCCACTTGTGAGTGGTTCCTTACCTACGGAAACACGCCTTGGATCTGCAGGAAAAGTTGCCCCTGATATTGAAGTCAGGATTGTTGATCCTGACCCCCGAACCGGTGTGGGGGAGATATGGCTTAGGGGACCAAACATAATGAAAGGTTACTATAAGAATGAGAATCTTACGAGAGAGGTTTTAACGGAGGATGGATGGTTAAAAACCGGAGACCTTGGCTATGTAGATAAAGACAATTACATTTATATTAAAGGCCGATCAAAAAATATGATATTGACCGCTGCTGGTGAGAATATTTATCCTGAAAATATTGAAGAAAAACTCAATATGCATCCACTGGTTCAGGAATCTGTGGTTTATGAAAGGGAAGGTAAGATTGTAGCCAAGGTTTATCTGAACTACGATGAACTTGTAAAAGAGCTGGAAGGGAAGTCCGATTCAGAAAGGGAGAAAATTGTGAAAGAAATTCTTAGAAAAATTCGTGATGAGGTGAATGAACAGTTACCCTCTTATTCGAGGTTATCTGAACTTTATGAGTACCCGGAACCCTTTGAAAAAACACCCACAAATAAGATAAAAAGATACCTATACGTTGATTAGGCCATATATTTTATTTTTGCTTCTGGATGGTTCTGAAAATTTCCTCTGCAACTTTTTCAGCATTGAACTTTCCTTTTTCTAAAAAGAATCTTTTGTTAGCTTTTACTCTGAATGCATTAACCAGCGAGTGGAAGTCCGCAACGGGTAAGGTACAAATTATAAAACCTCGGTTGTGGCTTAGTATTTTTGCGATCATATACTGAAATTTTGAAGACAGCATTTCCATTTTGCCAATTTCATCGATGATTATTATCTCACATTCATTTTTCAAGAATTTTTCGATTTCCGATGTAACACTTTTTTCAATGTTGTCTATTCTCACGTAGTATTTTCCCACTTTAAAAGGGGTTTTGTGGTATATATCTGCGAGGATTGCACGCTCTCCTTGTAGCGTAATAATTTCGAACCCTGTCCTTACTCCCCCTGTATCTCTTATTTCTCTTGTTATAAATCCACACAATTTATAATCACCTTCATTTTTGAGCTTTTCAAGAAGCTTTATACACGTAGTTGTTTTACCAGATGCAGGTTTGCCTTCAATAGTTAAAATCATTCTTTATGTTTGTTATATAATTTTACAACAAAAGGAAGGAGGGATAAATGAAACCCAAAGCAATAGGCCCTTACAGCCTCATAAGAAAGGGTGAATGTAAAAGTGTATTTTTCATTTCTGGGCAGCTGGGTATAAATCCTGATAGTGGGGAGCTGGAAGAAGGCTTGGAAGCTCAGACAAATAGGGCTTTAGAGAATTTGAGATCAATTCTGGAATCTTCCGGTCTTTCCATGAACAACGTGATAAAAACCACAATTTTTCTCATTAATCCTGAAGACTTCTCAAAGGTTAATGAAATTTATAGTACCTTTTTTACAGAGCCGTATCCAGCTCGTTCTACGATTTTTGTTAAGGCCTTACCAAAAGGTGCCCTGATTGAAATAGAGGCTATTGCTTGTTTATGATTTTGGACCTGAGCGCCACCTTTTAAGTTCGGGGATATATTCTCTTGCAATCTTGTAAGCGTATTTAGAGGGTATTTTTTCTATTTCGATCATTTCGGTTGCCACTTTCTTTATCATTTCCTCCATAGTAATGTTAGGCTCTGTGAATTTGCCATTTTGGAAACACTTCCTGCAATATTCGTAGTTCAGGCTTCCGTCTGCATTTGTACCAAATTCCTCTTCTGATACTATTGGAGTCCCACAGCTCTGACAGATAGTTTTTTGTACCATTGCACCTCTCCTTACTTAAAAAGTTTTTTGTAATTCTTCGCCTCCTGAATAAGGCTCCACATGTATCGTTGCTTCAATTTTTTCTTTGATTAGTGCATTTTCTATTTTCTTTGTTATTTCATGGGCTTCCTCAAGGCTTATCTCCTTGGGAAGCCTAATGTGAAAAGTTAGTTCAATGTGGTTACCATATCTGTGCATGTGAAAGTGATGTAGACCCGTTATTCTGGAATCCACTTTGCTGACTTCTTTTGTCACTTTTGCAATTAACTCTTCTGGTACTTTTTCGCCGATAAGGGGTGATGCACTTGATTTAATTACGTCCATTGCAGTCATTAGAATTGCGAAGGATATTAATACTCCAAGATATCCGTCTACGAATGGTATATATTTGCTAAGAGAGACGCCAATAATGAATAAAGCGCTTGTTATTGCATCCGATTGATGGTGCCATGCATCGGCAATAATTGCATTTATTTTTGACTTTTTCCCTGCCCAAAAGGCAAAAAAGGCAAGGCTTTGTTTTGTGACTGCACAAATTGCCTGAATTAGAATACTTGCAAAGGTAAAAGTTATTTCCTTTTTGGAGGTTATCCTGACAATAGATTCTTTTAAAAAGTTTATTGCAACTAAAATAAGCATTATCCCTATAACCAGCGAGGTTATTTTTTCAATCCTTCCATGGCCGAAAGGATGTTCCTCGTCAGCAGGTTTTGCTGAAAGGTATATTCCAAAAATGAGAATGATCGAGGTCAGGGAATCGGATAGAGTGTGCCATGCGTCTGCCTGCAAGGAGATCGAGTTTATCCTAAGACCTATGGCATACTTTGATATAAAAAGGAACGTGTTTAAACCTATAGATAGCCAACCTTCAATGTATGGGAGTTTAATGAAATCCCGTTCTTTTTCAAATTGCATAGGGGAATACCGCGGTAATGTTTGGGAAGAGTTTAATCCTGTCCTTTTTCAATTGGATACCCTCGTTTAATCCAATCACTAAGACCACCGTACAAGCTCATCACCTTCATGTAACCTTTGCTTTTTAACTTCATTGCGACGTTTTTGCTTCTTAATCCGTGGGAGCAATAGCATATTATCGTTTTATCCTTAGGAAGATTGGATAATAGAGCGTCGAGTTGGTGAGAGTAGTAATCAATGTTGATTGCAAGGGGTATGTGCCCCTCAGAGAATTCTTTGTTTGTTCTTACATCCACAATCACAATTGGTTCATTTTTAATGATTAAATTGTAGAGTTTTTTGGCTGTGATTTCGCGGACATCATGCCTTAAAGAATAACTGTTGCAGGAAATAAGAAGTAAAATTGAAAAAGCAAAAAAGCTACCTTGTCTCATTTTATAATTTGTCAAGCTCTTCATTCAGCCATTTGAGATAGTCCGGGTTTCCTGCTGTGACAGGAACGGCTAATATTTCGGGAACTGTGTAGTTATGGACTTCTTTAATTGCCTTTTCCACCTCGGAATATCGATCAGCTCTTGTTTTAGCGATTATGAGAAATTCTGTGTCTTTAGTGATTCTGTTTTCCCACCAGTATTGGCTTGTGATTGGTCCAAGGATCTGAACGCATGCGGCGAGTCTCTTCTGAACCAACTGTTCTGAAATTTTTTCTGCAACTTCCTTTTCGTTTGTTGTAGTAAAAACCTGTATGTACTCTGCCATGGCTTTATTATAATATTCAAGAGCTCTTCAAGCAAGAAAATTGTATTCCTTAAAAGTATATAACTTTAGCATAAGCTCTCTTTGCTAATAATGCTAAGGATTTAAAATTTGTCAAAACAGGGAATGGTTTTGACAAAAGGCGAGAAGGTGATGCTTTGTGTTGTCTTTTGCCCCTTTAAATGAGTGTGTTTGTTAAGATTTCGTATGGCCTTTAACCTTCAGCATATTGCCACAGAGTTGCGGCACACTATTTTCGCTTTAAAGTGTGCCTGGTTTTATTTGCTCAATTTGAGGAGCCGTAGACAAGATTTTAAAAGGTGTAGAGAAATTCTAATTGAGAACCTGTAAGTTTGTTTTTCTATTTTATTCCTAAAGAAACTGCGCTGCGCAGGACTCGAACCTGCAACCCACGGATTAAGAATCCGTTGCTCTGCCTGTTGAGCTAGCAGCGCAGTGCTAAAATTATAAAATTAAAACCTCAATATTTCAAACCTTCAGTGTTTAGCTATTGTAATTTTAGTATGGTAAATTTTAGTTCCAGGACTTTTGAAGGCAGAAATCCTACCACATTTTTAAGTTTGCGCCATCTAAAAATTATTATTATCGTCTATTTAATATTGCCAGTGTGTAAACCTTAGCTGCTCCGTTTGTTCGCATTTTCAACATTAAAATTTAAACCTTACCGATATGGCCGTAAAAATATTAGCAACTATACTTTTTTATTTTGGCTACGGTTCGTATTATATCCTTTTAAGACCAAGATTTGTTGATCTCGGAGCAACTTATTTTCAAATCTTGCTAATAGACAGTCTTCCTGCCTTTGTGGCTCTGACTTCAGTATTATGGGGGAGACTTGCCGATGTGATTTCAAGAAGGCTTTTTCTTTTACTTAGCAGTCTTGGCGGAATTTTTGTCGTCCTCCTTGGATTTTCCAATCGAATCGGGACTTTGCTTTTCCTTCTGCTCTTTTTAAGTATTTTTGCCTCTATTGCGGTGCCAATTATTAACAGCATGTTTTCTTTCAGTGAAGATGCCGAGAGGTCTTTCGCTATTTATCTTTTTGCAGAAGCAATTGGATGGACTCTAAGTGGCACCATTATGGGGTATTTTTCAAATAATGTAAACCTCTTCAAACTTGGGTATATGGTAAGTGGCTTAGCATGGGCCCTTGGAGTAATTATTTTTTATCAGGTTTTTACTGGTGGCCTCGCTCAGAGTTCACCTTCTTCTTCAATTTTTAAGGTTCATCTGAATAAAAATTTAGTTTTTCTTGCTATCGGTACCTTTTTCCTGGAGTTTGGGATTGTAACCTCCTATGGAATTCTTTCTGTGAAACTCTATGATGTTTTGGGGAGGTCCAAGTTTTTATACGGAATTGTATGGGCCTCGGTCCCTGCATTTTTGTCCGCCTTAGTTAGTAAATTTTATGGAGATGTGGTAAAAAAGCTTACCCCCTGGAAAAGCTTGGTTCTCCTTTCTTCCGTGTATTTCGTAAATATAGTGGTTTTGACATTTTCAAAGGGCTATTTAATGGCATTTTTCTGGGTTCTTCCTCTATGGAATTTTATGTATATTGCACTTTACTCAGCAGTTACTAAACTCTCCTTAGAAAGCGAAAGGGCTACCGCCTTTGGTTTTTTGAATTCAACGTTAAATTTAGCAGTTTTTCTTTCGGCATCGTCAGGAATTCTTGCGGATAAGTACGGAAGGATGTTAAGTATAAGCTTAGGACTTGTTTCAATTCTATTTAGCCTTTTTATCTTTGTCAAACTTTTAGGCGGTGTGATGGGAGATGTGAAGATATTGACTGAACAGTGAATTTATACTATAATAATATTACTAACGCGGGGTGGAGCAGTCCGGTAGCTCGTCGGGCTCATAACCCGAAGGTCGCTGGTTCAAATCCAGCCCCCGCTACTGTCTTATTGTTGGCGGTGTAGCTCAGTCTGGCAGAGCAGGGGAATCATAATCCTCGTGTCGGGGGTTCAAATCCCTCCGCCGCCATGCTTTTTATTTCCGCACTTCCCAGTTTAAAATAATCTCATGTCAGCAACAGTTATTGATGGAAGGCTTATAAGGGAAAAAGTACTGGGGGAGTTAAAAGAACAGATTGCTTGTTTGAATCTTCATCGTCCCCTAAGACTTGCTATCTTTCAATATAATCCCCAAATCCCTGATCTCCTATATGTCAATTCACTAAAAAGGGTAGCGAAAAAACTTGAGGTTGAGGTGGAGGTTAAAACCTTCGAAGACCTTGAAACGCTTAAAAATGCAATTGATGAATACAATGTGAATGATTTTGTTGATGGTATTATGTTGCAAATACCTAATAAAAGGGATTACTTGTATTATACTTCTCTGATTGTGCCTGAAAAGGATGTAGATGGTGCAACTCCTGTAAACCTTGGAAAACTAATAAGGAAAGATAAAGGACTCAGGCCTGCTACAGCAGATGCCGTAATTAGGATAATTAAGGAGACGGGATACGAAATTCGTGGTAAAAATGCATGTATCCTTGGAAGAAGTTTTCGCTCTGGACTTCCAATTGCGATTATGCTTATGAATGAGGACGCGACATGCACTGTATGTCACTCTTACTCAAAAGACATAAGTGTTTATACAAAAGAGGCGGATATACTGGTCGTCGCGGTGGGGCGTGCGGGCTTTGTAGGGGCAGATATGATAAAAGAAGGGGCTTTTGTGATTGACGTAGGAATTAATCAGGTCGGTGATAAAGTTGTAGGTGATGTAAAGTTTGAAGAGGTTAAGGAAAAAAGCGCCTTTATTACCCCGGTGCCTGGTGGCGTCGGGTCTGTAACTGATGTTATGATTTTCAGAAATTTAATAAAAGGAGTAATTTTGAGAAATGAAAAGTGATATTGAGATTGCCGGTAGTGTGAAACTTTTAAGCATTGACCATATTGCAGCGAAGTTGGGCATTGATTGTCAGTTTATCACTCATTGCGGTGATTTTAAGGCCAAAATTAACCCCAAGATACTGGAAACCGAGGAATTTCGAAACAAGAATGAAGGAAATTTAATCCTTGTTACTGCAACGACCCCGACTCCTTACGGTGAAGGGAAAACTACTGTTTCCATTGGGCTATCAGACGCAATAAACAAACTGGGCTACAAATCCATTGTAACATTGAGGGAACCTTCAATGGGCCCCGTTTTTGGCATCAAAGGTGGAGCTGCAGGTGGAGGATACGCTCAGGTAGTACCCATGGAGGACATAAATCTTCATTTTACTGGTGATTTTCATGCTGTCTCCATTGCTCATAACTTGATTTCTGCCATTATTGATAATCATATCCACCAGGGCAACGAACTGGGTATCGACCTTCGTAAAGTTACCTGGAAAAGAGTTGTTGATCTAAATGATAGAGCCTTAAGGAAAGTTATTGTCGGTTTAGGTGGCCCTACCAACGGATTTCCAAGGGAAGATGGCTTTGATATTACAGCTGCTTCGGAGATTATGGCCATACTTGGTTTATCTCTGAATTACAAGGATCTGAAAGAAAGAATTTCCAATATTGTTATCGGTTATAACAAGCAAGATGAACCTATCAGAGTCCGGGATCTCAAAATTCAGGGAGCCGTTGGAGCGCTTTTGAGAGATGCCTTTAAACCCAATCTTGTTCAATCTTTAGAAAATAATCCTGCCTTTATTCACACAGGTCCCTTTGCTAACATTGCTCATGGTACCAATTCTCTCATTGCTACCAAGCTTGCTTTAAAGCTTGCTGATTTTGTAGTCACTGAAGCTGGTTTTGGCACCGACCTTGGTGGTGAAAAGTTTGTTGACATCGTATCCCGTGTAGGGAATTTAAGACCCAAGGCTGCAGTACTTGTAACTTCTGTTAGGGCTCTCAAACATCACGGCGGTGTTAAAAAGCAAGATCTCGCCTCAGAAAATCTTGAAGCCCTGAAGAGGGGGTTGGAAAATCTTGACAAACATATGGAAAATCTTGAGTTTTATAACATTCCTTTTGTGGTTGCCTTGAACCGATTTCCCACGGATACGGAAAAGGAGCTTGAGCTCGTCGTTAATTATGTACTCTCCAAGGGAAAAGAGATTGCGATCACCGAAGTTTGGGCCAAAGGTTCTGAAGGGGGCATCGAGCTTGCTAAAAAGGTAGTTGAGGCTGTCAAGAAAGCAAATGGAAATCTCAATTTTGTATATGATATTGAAGACCCAATACCTGTTAAAATTGAAAAGGTTGCAAAGCAAATTTATGGCGCTAAAGAGGTTATAATAGATAGGGATGCGGAAAAAGATATAAGGAACCTTGAGAAGCAAGGATTCGGGAATTTGTATATTTGCATCGCAAAAACCCAACTTTCCCTTTCTGGAGATCCGAAACTCCTTGGCAGGCCAAGGGATTTTTCGCTTCATATCAGAGAAGTTAGATTGAGTGCGGGGGCAGGTTTTGTTGTACCAATCGCGGGAGAAATTATGACAATGCCTGGCTTACCTAAAACCCCTTCTGCTGAGTTTATTGACATTGATGAAAACGGTAAGATAATAGGTTTGTTTTAATGAAGATAGCGATTGTTGGTGAGAGCTTTACTGGAAAAACCACTCTTTTACGGGTTCTAACAAATAATAACTTTTCTCGTGGTTCGACTTACATTTCGGGTGTGGGCACCTTTGTTCTTGAAGACCCAGATCTTGACTATCTCTTTGAGCTTTACAGTTCGGCCAAAAAAACCCGTATTCATGTTGAGGTCTTCGATTTTGATGGCCTTGGAAAACTATGGAAAGATGAAAAGAGAGGAGAAATCAAAAATGAGCTTTCAGATTTTGATGCCTTAATTTGTGTTATCTCTGACTTTCAGGACACTTCCCTTGAAAACTCTTTTTACAGTTTGGAATATAAACTTCTTCTTACCGATCTTGATTTTGTGGAAAGGCGGATTGAGTCGCTGAGAAGAGAAAAAATTAAAAAAAAGATAAACGAAGAAGAGTTAGCTTTGCTTGAAAAGATTGATTCGTGGCTTTCTGATGAAAAACCTTTACATTCCTTAGAATTATCAGAAAAAGAAAAGGAACTGATAAGGGGTTATGTTTTTCTTTCCATTTTACCACAAATCTTCGTGATAAATCGCGAGGAATCCCGAATCGGAAAAGAACTCCCCTCTCAACTTCTTATGAAGATTGAAGAAAGGAATTCACCTTATTTTGTAACCTCTTTAAAAGTTGAGGATGAATTAATAGGCTTGGAGAAGGGCGAAAAATTTGAAATTCTAAAAGAATTTGGAATAAAGGATGATATAAAAACAGCCGTTTCTGGTGTTGTAAAGGATGTACTGGGATTGACCATATTCTATACCGTTAGTAAAACGGAAGCCAGGGCTTGGGCTGTTAGAAAAGGAGCTACCGCTAAAGAGGCGGCAGGTAAGATTCACAGTGACATGGAAAGGGGGTTTATCAGGGCAGAAGTAATCAACATTGAAGATCTCAAAAAGGCTGGGAGTGAAAAAAGGGCAAAAGAATTAGGACTTTATCGTCTTGAAGGCAAAGATTATATCGTGAAAGATGGAGACATTCTTCTCATTAGGTTTTCGGTATGAATCATCCCTTTGGGGATTATCTGCTAAATCTTGAAAGACCAGCGCGCTACATTGGGGCGGAATTTAACGCTGTTAGAAAACCTCTTGATGATATTAATTTGCACATAGGTTTGCTTTATCCTGAAATCTACGAAATTGGAATGTCCAATTTGGGGTTGAAGATAATATACCACATATTTAACAGCTATCCCGATGTGTACGCGGAAAGGATATTTTTGCCATGGATTGATGCTATTGAATATATGAAGCACAAACAGATTCCTCTTTTTACCCTCGAAAGTTTTACGCCAGTTAAAAATCTCGATTTACTTGGTATTTCACTTCATACCGAGCTGAACTATACGAATGTGCTTTTAGCTCTTGAACTTTCTGAAATTCCGCTGCTGAGAGAAGAGAGAATGAAGGGTAAGTATCCTATCGTTGTGGTTGGTGGGCCTTCAAGTTTTAATCCGCTTCCACTTGAGCCTTTTGTAGATTTCTTTGTGGTTGGGGAAGGAGAGGAGGTTGTTAAGAAGTTGATACCTTATCTCATTGATTACAAAAGGGAAAAACTTACCATTTCGGAATTCTATGAGGAGATTGCTGGAATTGAAGGTGTTTATGTGCCCGGAGTTTCAAAAAAGGCTAAACGAGCAACTTCCTATTTCAGTCAAGACGACTTTCCTGTGGACCAAATTGTGCCAACGACGGAAATCGTACATCACCGCTATGTTGTTGAACTTATGAGGGGATGTACGAGGGGATGTCGTTTCTGTCAAGGGGGATTTAATTACAGACCTCTCAGGGTTCGTGGTCCAGAGGAGGTGTTAAAAATCATAGATGAGGGTCTGAAAAGGACCGGTTTTGATGAAGTGGGTCTTCTTGCCTTTTCCATATCCGATTATCCCTACTTAAACGAGCTTATTAGAGCTTTTAAAAAACGATTTGAGAATACCCACATTTCTTTACCGAGCCTTCCCATTGATTCCTTAGAAGAAAGTTTACTTATGGAGTTTGATGAGCTTAGACGCTTCGGCATTACACTCGCTCCAGAAGTGGCTTCAGAAAAGTTAAGAAGGGTCATTAACAAAAATGTTCCTCTTGAGAGTATATTTAAAACGTTAGACCTTGCTGTTAAGTTTAATTTTCGCCATGTTAAGCTTTATTTGATGATCGGTGTGCCCGGTGAAACGGAAGAGGACCTTAAAGAGATGGCGAATTTCTTAAAGGAGCTTTCAACTCATTATAAAAGGTTAAATTTCAAGGCTTCTATTTCTCCTTTTGTCCCTCGACCGCATACACCGTTTCAATATGCACGTCAGGAGACCCCCGAAGAGATTTATCAAAAGATTGATTATTTAAAAAGAGCTGTAGGGAGGCTGAAGAATGTAACCCTCACCTTTCACGATCCTAAGATGAGCCTTATTGAGGGGATCTTTGGACGGGGTGATAGAGCCCTGGCCCCTGTTTTACTTAATGTTTACAAAGAAGGAGCAATTTTTGATTCACGGAGTGAGTTTTTTGATTTTAACAAATATTTAAGAGCTTTTGAAAAAATTGGTGTAGACCCTCTAAGGTATACCTCCAGTCGAAGTCCCGAAGAAGAGATGCCATGGGAGATTATAGAGACAGGAGTCTATCCGAATTATTTAAAAAGTGAATTTTTCAAATCAAAGGAAATGACTTATACGGGGGATTGCATGATAAAGGGCTGTCAAGGATGTGGTATTTGGATTAAAAAAGGTTATGAACTTTGTAAAAGGGGACTGAAAAAGGTTGAAAAGGTTGAATTGTTTGGAAATGATATTGGGCCAAAAAGCACAGTGAGATTTAATGGATATTTGATGGTTTACAAAGTAACGGATAGGGCAAGGTTTATTTCTCAAAGGGACCTTTCCAAAATAATCGTTAATATGCTGAGAGCTTGTGGGGTAGGCCTTCGGTATTCGCAGGGGTATGTACCCCATCCTAAGATTTCTATGCCCAATCCGCTACCCCTTGGGGTTGAAAGTGAAGAAGAGTTCCTCTATTTTGAAGCGGAGGCTATTGAGGATCTCGATAATCTTGTTAAAAGGTTAAATTCTGTATCCATTTCAGGGCTCGAAATTCTGTCAATTGAGCCAATGGACAAAAAGCCTGACTGGAAAAGGCTTAGCATAGCGAAATTCAGGTTGGAAAAGGATGAAAAATCTGAGGAGTTCACTTTGGACTTGAGTCAGAGTTCCCTTTACAAGTTTTTAAAAGAAAGTTTTGGAATGGATAAGCGTGAGTTGAGCTCTGTGAGAATCAAGAAGATTGCGGTTTTAAAGTAAAATGAGAGTTTTACTTGTTAATCCTCCCGTTTATGATTTTGCACTTCATGACTACTGGTTAAAGCCATATGGCCTTTTGAGAATAGCTTCAGCTTTGAAAAAAGAAGGTGTCGAGTTTGATTTTTTTGATTTTCTCGACAGGGGACATCCTTTTTGTAAGAGGCTGAATTTGAAGACCGATGAGTATGGCAGAGGGAAGTTTTATTTTGAAGAGGTAAGAAAACCGGATATTATTTCTTTTGTTCCAAGAAAATTTAAAAGATACGGCTTGCCAACTAATATTTTTGTCGAGGAAACTTTTTCTAAAGAATATGACTTTGTTTTCATCACGACCGGAATGACCTATTGGTACCTCGGGGTAAAGGAAGTAATTGACCTTACAAGGAAAAGATGGCCAAGAGCACGGGTAGTTGTTGGAGGAATTGCAGCGACCCTGATGCATGAGTTTTACCTTTCTCTTGGAGCTGATGAAGTTGTGTTGGGTGATAACTGGGAAAGCTTTTGGGGTAAAAATTTCTATTTAAATCCTGTGGATGAGCTTCCTTACTACGAAGTCTATGATGACTTGAGTTATGCGGTTATAAGGATCAATGAGGGTTGTCCTTTAAGGTGTACCTACTGTGCGTCTTTTCTGCTTAAGCCCAGATTTAGAACCTTTGACATTTTAAAACTTGTGAATCTCGTTGAAAAACTTTATTTTGAAAGGGATGTCAAGGATTTTGTTTTTTACGACGATGCATTGCTTTATGACCTTGATGTTGGACTTTTACCCTTTCGGGACAGGCTTAAGGAAAGGAATTTACTTGGCAAACTCCGTTTTCACACACCTAACGCCTTGCATGTAAAAAAAATAAATAGGGAGACGGCGTTTCTCCTTAAAGATATGGGTTTTGAGACGATATTTCTCGGTGTAGAGACGGTTAATCCAGATCTTTTGAGGAAGGTGGGCTTTAAGCTTTCCTTTAAAGATTTTGAAGAGGCTGTAAAAAATCTAAAAGAGGCTGGTTTTTCGGGAGATAAAATAACTGCTTACATATTTCTTGGCCTGCCCGGGCAAAGTCCGGAAGAGGTTGAGGAAAATATTAAAATAATTTCAGAATTTGGTATCAAAATTTCTCTTTCAGAGTTTTCACCTATTCCTGGTACTCCGTTGGGGAATAAGGTTATAGAAGAATTTAAACTAAACGACCCCCTTCTTACCAACAACTCAGTTTTTCCACTAATTTACTATGGCTTTGAAACAGTAAACCGTTTAAAAAATCTCAAAAATGAGCTTCAGAAAAAGTTCTTCTCTACTTTACATTGAGAGAAGGGATTCTTACTGTTTCACCTCTCTCGTAATTACTTAACGCTTTTTCTTGTATTCCGCTTTCGGGGTGTAGAAGGTCAATAACTTTTGGAGCGGACGTGGATTTTGCCCCTCCGAATTCCCATTCACCCCTTGCCAATTGCAGTGCCCTTAAGTTCTCGTTACCATAACCATCGTAAGAATAGGCAGTTAAAGATATTTTTGAACCTTTCAAATCTCCTATGAACTTTTTGGATACGGTGAAGACGACCTCTCTGTTATCGTAATTTACATAAATATCTGGAACTTCAAGAAGCTCCATGGAGGTGTTATAGACTCCGCAGGCGTTGTCCCAGCCGGAAACCATGATAGCAACATCCCATTGATTTTCTGTCTGATAGTTGAGAGAAGGTTTTAGGGGATCTGTTTTGCCGCCGTCTTTGTTATCAATATAGAGGAAAAAGATTTGTTGTGAAAATCCATAAGGGGCATTCCATGGATTATCCAGTTCTCCCACTTTTATTGAAAAGATGTAGCTTTTTTCTGTTTCAAAAATATCTAAACCTTTTATGTCAAAAATGCCTTTCTTAAAAACACCATTTGACGGATAGAGATAGTAACCAGGACCGTAATCATCCCCTTCAACATCTTTTAGTTCATAGATTTTCTTTGCTGAAGTACGTGGGTCGGATTTTGCCATGACCGAAGAAGAATAAGAGGTTCTTCTCGCCTCTTCCAAGATGGACTTATCAAGAAAGTCAGGATAGGGTTTACCAAGGATTTCATAGACATTTTTAAGGGTTCTTCTGAACATTATGTCTGTCCATCGGTCGTCACCCGCGCTCTGATCGGCTCCAAAGAACCAGAACCAATCACTTCCTTCAGCGGAAGCCAGTTCAAAAAAGGCTTTTTCTAAGGTTTCTTCGTCGTATTGTCCTGATTTTTTGAAATTTTCAAATTCTCTTCTCACATAACCGAGATAATTCCATGCCAGGTTTTCCTCATCCTCACCTATCCATGTTGAGAAGTCCGCATTGATCCAAGAACCGGCATGGAGGTGAGTAATAACTCTCTTAGGTGGGAATTGTTTAATGAAGTCAGACGGAGTTGTTGTTATAATCCAGTCTGCCTCGCTTAGCTGCGAGTAGAGGGAGTGGAAAAATTCCTTTGCATCATTCTTATACCACTCCCAGGCATTTTCACCGTCAAGAATCACGGTGACCAGGTGAGGTTCAGGGTCCTTAGCAAATTTGTTGTGAATTTCGTAAAGTCTTAAGATGAAGTCGTTGGCACCTTGTACACCTGAGTAGGATTTATACCTGAAACCGATTCTGTCGGATAAATCTGTATCTCTGAATACCATGTATATTGTGTCTCGGCCGTTAACAACTGCATAGGGCCTGTAAAGGTCGTCATCACTAAAATTAGCCTTTTTAAGTGAACGGGCGAGAACGTGACCGTCAGAACACATCCATGTAAATCCACTTTGCCGAACAATAGGAACAATGTCGTGAGATACTGAACCCTCCGCAGGCCACATACCTGTGGGTTTATTACCGAAGATTTCTTCATACTTTTTCACCGCTTGTTTAACGTGCCAGAGTGCGTCTTCGGGCCAGGAAAATCTTTCGGGAAGTTTTGCATTAGGCATTGCTTCTCGAGCCGATTCGGTATCGTAGATGAGCGGTAAAATTGGATGGTAGTAGGGGGTTGTGATGACTTCGATTTGCCCCTTGGTTAGCAAGTCTTTATGGACTGGAATAATTGCCTTTAAGATTTTCATTTGGATGTCAAGGATTTCTTTTTTATCTTGTTCGCTAAAATTCTGACCTTTTTCAACAAATTTCTTAACGCTTACCTTATCACCGGTTGGCAACGTTACTTCGCCATTTCGGAAGTCAGGATCAAACCAGCAGAGGTTAAAATAGACCTGAAGGTCCCTAAAATCTTGAGTGGTATATCTCTTAATTGATTCATCAAAATTTATGGTACCATCAGGATTCCAGACCCTTTTTGTCCTTAGCTCCTTGTATCTGGGGAAGATGTCAATCATATTATCCCAGCTTGCGCTGAAAAAGTTAGCAAGGAGGTACTTTTTATCTTCATAAGTGAGTGAGTCTGCATTTTTCAATGTCATTCTGAAGTCTACATCGGGAGATTTTCCCTCGTCATAGAGTTTTATAATATCCTCAAGTTGCATTAGTAAAACAGGTGTAAGATTTATGGTGAATCTGATCTTTGGATATTGGTAAAGAATAGCTGCCATATCGTAATAGTCTTTTATGCCGTGCAGTCTAACCCATGGTGCAAAGGACTCTCCTGTTTTTAGGTCTTTGTAGTATCTTGGCTGATGTTGATGCCAGACGATGGCAAGGTATATAGGAGTTCCTTGTTTTTTAAGTGTTTTAATTATCGGTTCCTGTGGAAGAGTTGAAGGGCCTGCAGCTTCGAGGAGAATTTTGCCATCATCAGTAAGTTTAAAGGCCGAATTGAATCCTCCAAATCCGTCATCTACCTTTGCCGGGTTTGTAGGGTCTTCTTGCCACTGTACGCCATTTATAACGAATTTATACTGGTAATTTCCTGGAATAAGTTTTACTTTGATGCTCCATACCCCTCTTTCGTCCTTGGTCATCGGCAGTCCCGTGGGCGCCCAGTTATTAAAGGTTCCCGCAAGATAAACCACCTGGGCATCGGGAGCATAAAATCTAAATAGAATCCCTTCGGGTGTATATTCGGGTCCATTCCAATCAAACTGTGTTTTGGTCTCTGAAAACTTCGCGATTTCAGGTTGGTAGAGGAGCTTGCCATCGGAAGTTAGTTCGAACTGAGAATTAAAACCGCCGAACCCGTCAGGGACTTTTCTTGCATTGAAGGGGTCTTCTTTCCACGTGGTTCCGTTGATAACGAATTTGTATTCGTAAACTCCTGGTTTGAGTTCTATAGAAGCTTCAAAGTATGTTCCTTTGTTTTCCATCTTTAATGCATTAGGACTCCAGTTATTGAAAGTACCTGAAAGGTACACCTCTTTGGCTTCTCTGTCGTAGAATCTGAAAATTACTTTTCCATCCAAATATTCCAGGGATTTTAGAGCACTTACGCTGGTTTGAGGTGCTTCAGAAAAGAGAAGCTCTCCTTTATCAGTTAATGTGAATTTTGAATTTGATCCACCAAACCCATCGGGTACTTTCCATGGGTTATCCGGGTCTTCTTTCCATACACCATCAATTATGAACTTGTACTCATAGGTCCCTGGTTTTAATTCTACTTCTGCAGTCCAGATATTGTCTCTTTTAGCCATTTTGATCCCTGCTGGATTCCAGTTGGAAAAAGTTCCAGTAACAACTACATCTTTGGCCTGTGGTTCTGTAAGATAGAAAACAACTTTTCCATCTTTAAATTCAACTCCTGCTATAACCAGCCCTGCTGAGAGAATGAGTAAAAGGGTTTTTATGAATCTCATATTCCCTCCTTGTCCTTAAATATTTTAATGTGCTGGCTTGGGAAAGCAAATAGAAAGTATTTTTACCTAATTGATAAGGCTTTTTAAGCTTTGTTTTTCTACAAGAGGCATGCCGTTTGATTTTTCCTTCACCTTTCGCTAAAATTAACTCATCGCCGAGGTGGCGGAACTGGCAGACGCGCTGCCCTCAGGAGGCAGTGGGTGTTCGACCCGTGCGGGTTCAAATCCCGCCCTCGGCAAAATTCGAAAAAAACATAAATTAAAAAGGAGGTTGTTATGGATATATTTGGGACTCTCAAAGAGATAATAGTGGATAAGCTCTCAGTCTCTGAAGATCAGATAAAGCCTGAATCCAGATTTATGGAAGATCTGGGTGCCGACTCTCTCGACGTAGTTGAGCTTGTTATGGCCATTGAGGAAAAATTTGGAATTGAGGTACCTGACGAAGATGCAGAGAAAATAAGAACTGTACAGGATGCAATTAATTACATAAAGGCAAAGATAGGCAGTTAAGGTAGCAGGATTATTGTTCTGCTATTAATTTCTTAAATCGCTTAATTACTATGAAAAGAAGAGTTGTTGTTACAGGGATGGGGGTGGTTTCCCCTATTGGTAAAAATGTAAAAGATTTCTGGGAAGCGCTGTTATCTTCGAAAAATGGAATAAAAGTAATTGACCGGTTTGACGTATCCCAGTTCCCGACCCGAATAGCTGGTCTAATTGAAGATTTTCGCCCAGAAGAACGAATTGATCCAAAAGAAATCAAAAGAATGGACCTCGTGACCCAATATGCACTATATGCTGCTCACGAAGCAGTAAGCGATGCTGGTTTAATCGATGGCAAGTTCGATCCATACAGGGTTGGGGTTATATTCTCTTCTGGTATAGGTGGGATTAAAACGCTGGAAGAAGAGGTTATAAAGCTAAAAGAGCAAGGACCACGAAGAGTAAGTCCTTTTCTCGTTCCCATGATGATTGTTGATATTACCCCGGGTCATATTGCAATGAGATATGGCTTCAAAGGCCCCAACTATTCTGTAGTCTCCGCCTGTGCTTCTTCTGCCCATGCGATTGGTGATGCTTACAGGATGATCAAATATGGCGATGCTGATATCGTAATTGCAGGAGGTGCTGAAGCTCCTATTACTCCTATTGGCCTTGCCGGTTTCTGTAGTATGAGAGCCCTCTCTACAAGGAATGATGAACCAGAGAAGGCCTCGAGACCTTTTGATAAAGAGCGTGACGGTTTCGTTATGGCAGAAGGTGCTGGTGTTGTTGTGCTTGAAGAGCTCGAACACGCATTAAAGAGAGGGGCCAGAATTTATGCAGAAGTTGTTGGTTATGGAGCCACTGCCGACGCTTATCACATAACGGCGCCTCATCCTGACGGTGAAGGTGCAGTTAATTCGATGAGACTTGCTATCGAAGAGGCTGGGATTTCGCCTGCAGAAGTAAGTTATATAAACGCCCACGGTACTTCAACCCAGCTTAACGATGTTGCTGAAACGAAGGCGATTAAAAAACTATTTGGCGAATATGCCTATAAGATTCCAGTTTCTTCTACAAAATCTATGACCGGGCACCTGCTTGGGGCTGCGGGGGCTGTAGAATTCATTGCATCTGTTATGAGTGTCTATACCGACAAAATACATCCTACACGGAATTACGAGTTCCCTGATCCTGAGTGTGATCTTGATTACGTACCTGGAACTTACCGCGAAATGCCGGTCACTTATGCGTTATCTAATTCCTTTGGCTTTGGTGGGCACAACGCTTCTTTACTGGTTAAGAAATACTCCGTCTGAAATTTTCAAATTTTCTCTTAAGTTCTTCTAAATCACAATTTGTTGAAAATCTGCATTTGGTATATTCTTCAAGAAAATCGGTGGCTTCAGGAGTTTTGACAAGGTCTGCTATTTCCTTAGCGGTCATTGAAGGCGTTAAGTTGTAACCTCTTCTCTTTAATATTTTCTCAAACTTTTTGTAGTATTGAGTGGCGGGATGAGTTTTGTATCTTACTTGTTTCAAAAGTAATACAGTGCCGAAAGTGATTATAAGTAAGAGTGCCGCACCCCCCAATAGGGTTAGAAGGTTTTTCTTGAAGAGATTTTTTATAAAATACTGGAGAGTGTTGAATATCCTAATCTGGTTTGTAAAACTGAATTCAAGGACTTGTGTTGTCCAGATATATGAGAGGTAATCAATGTATTCGTTTAGTTTATTTAAGACTGTTTTCTCTTCCTGATAGGGAGGAGTCGGATCGAGTGGAATCCATCGGTTTGTGTGAAAATATTCTACCCAGGTGTGGGCGTGTCTTGTTCTCACAACGAAGTAGTTTCCGAAGGAGTTCCATTCTTTAGTAAGGTAGCCTGCCACAATTCTTGATGGGATTCCTGCTCTTCTAAGAATCAACGCAGTAAGGGTTGCAAAATATTCACAGTGGCCTTTGCGAGTTTTTAGGAAATAATGAACCCAGTTTGTGTCTGTGGTAATTTCTAAGGAGTACCTGTAATTTTTCAAAAAGTAGTCCTTCACTTTTTGTGCTATTTCACCGGGATTAGCCCCATACAAATTGTTTACCTTAATTAAAGAATCGACTATTGCAATATATGTTTCTGGAACCGACAGGAAATCCACCCCTTTTGGGAATTCACTATCGGGAATTGACGATGAAAAAGCTTTGTAATTAACTTTTCGGGTGATTTCATGTTCTTTTGTAAGGAACACCTTTCCCCAAGACTTATTAAATAAAAATCTCCTAAAATCTATTGATTCTGGAAAGTCAGGAGCATAAAGAGCTTTCGTGTACATTGGCTCAACGGTGATTAAAAAACTCCTTACCCCCCTCTTATGCTTGGAGTCGCTTTTGTAATTCCATTCTGTCGTATTTTCGGGGTCTCTGATCCAGGTTTCGTTTTTGTAAACGTTATAAACGTTTCCACGGACGTAGAGGAAGTTTTCATGTCTTTTCATGAGTGGTTTTATCCTCATTAAAACCTGGTCTCTTGTGTTCATGTATTCTACCTTGCCGATTTGAAGTTCATTACCAAATCCCTCCCTTCGAGTAGGGGAGTAAATTTGGGCTCGAATAAGAACATAAGGAGAGCGAGGGAGGATTATGAAGAAGAAAAGAGACATAAAAACAGTAACGAACCCAAATCCTATTCCGAAATTCCTCAGTGCTTTAAGGAGATCTTCTCCAAGATTTGTTTCTCGCCGGTCATCCAAGTAAGTAATTATTAAAAGAGCTATGGAAGCTGAAACTATGTAAAGTACAAGGTAAAGTAAAAAGACAAAAGAGTAGTGAAAGATGGCACTATCAACGAAGTTGAAAAAAGAAAGGGCGACGATTTGTTTCAAATCTCGCAGAGTTTTTTTACCGAGAATTTTTATGATGCTCAGGGACATAATCCAGTAGGCGATTGCTTCAAAGGGCGTTCTCAGGGCTAAAATAAGAAGGAAAAGGGTCAAAAATACGCCGAATACTGTCAAAATTTTGCCGGAAAAATAAAACTCTTTTATTAAATCTAAATAAAATGAAATAAAAAGAAGAGCTAAGAAAAAGAGACCTACCGGTGCCAATGTGTGAGCTAAGCTAACCATTGCAACGGTAAGTGGCAAATAAACAACGATTTTTATCCTTTTATCAACTTTCATAACCTAAAAGAGCAAGCTCCTCAAGGATTTTTATCTTTTGCTTAATCCCTGAATCGGGGGAAATGGTGGCTTTACCATCGATTTTTAGTCCCACGCTGTGTCCTTGTTCTAAGTAATAGACTGCTAAAGAAGCTACTCTTTCGATTTCATCTTCCGACGCCGTTGAAGTGATCTCAATGTTTAAGACCTGAAAATTTTCGTCCTGGAATTTTTTTGCGTAAAGTTTTTCGTCTTTAATTTTTTTCCAATGGATTCTTGAAACTTTGTCCTGAAAGGTGTATTCCCTGAGCCCTATAAAATCCCCTATGGCTCCTTCTTTACTTGATTCCGCTCCCCATCCTGTGTTTTCAGGAGATTCTATCATTATATCCTTTCTAATTTTGTAAATGTGAGGAAAAACAAGGAGTTTCAGATTAACAGGATAGAACATCTCTCGTATGGTAAAACTGAGTGGGAATGTGGTACCGACAAAAATTGATTCAACGACGTTATAACCTCTTTTTTCAAAATAGCAGGGTAAAAATCCTTCTTTTAAACCCGATGGTGGAATTACTTCAAAAACCAGTTTTTCTCTATCAGATTTTTTAACATAGATTAGAAAAAGTGGCAAAGGACTTCTGTTTTTTACTCTAACTTTCAGATAGTTAATTGTTTTTGCATACAATTCTTCAGGTGCTATTATCGTGAGGTAGATAGACTTTAGACTTAGATAGCTTATAAAGCCAGAGAGAGCCATTATGGACAAAAGCGCAGCAAGAAAAAAATAGAGGAGATTATTCCCCGAGTTTACTGCTGCAAAACCGAGCAATAAGGTAAGGGCCGCGTAATACCTTCCCCATTTTTTAAGTTTAACATAGGAAACAAAAGGCCTGTGTTTTCTAAACATTTATCTTGGAACAGGAATCTTCTCTATGAAATCTTTTAAAAAAACAGAGACATCGCACGCTGGAACGTCACAGATAATCCTGTGACTCGCCACGTAAGGGAAAATTTCTTTGACGTCTTCAGGGATTACGTAGTCACGCCCCTCGACGAGTGCTTTAGCTCTTGAACATTTTAATAGGTGAATAGATGCCCTTGAACTTAATCCCTCTTTGATAGAAGGATTACTCCTTGTGGAGGTCACAATTTCTGAGATGTAGTCAATGATAGAATCGTCCACCTTAACTTTTGAAACTTCCTGTTGGATGGCGAGAAGCTCTTCCTTTGTGACTAATTGATTTAAGGTTGGAATTAAATCCCTTGGATCACCTACTTTTAGTATTTCTTGTTCCACCTCCTTGGAGGGGTATTCTATATTGATTTTCATTAAAAACCTATCGGTTTGTGTAATAGGAAGCGGGAAAGTTCCTGCGTAGTCCATGGGATTTTGTGTCGCAAAAACTATGAAAGGTCTATCAAGCTCGTAAGTCTTTCCCTCAATTGTAACTTGCCTTTCTTCCATTACTTCAATTAAAGCACTCTGGGTTTTAGGTGAGGCCCTATTGATTTCATCAATGAGAACAAAGTTGGCAAATATAGGCCCGGGGTGAAATTCAAAAGTTCCCGTTTTTAAATTGTAAATATTTGTTCCCAATATGTCTGAAGGTAAGACATCACTTGTAAATTGAATTCTACGAAAAGTTAATCCAAAGATTTTTGCAAAGGAAAGGACGAAAGTTGTTTTGCCAACGCCTGTTGGGCCCTCAAGAAGCACATGCCCATCGGCTACTATGGCAGTTAAAACTATTTTAATTATATCATCCTGTCCTTTTATGACTTTTTGGGCTTCTTTGATGATTCTTTCGAATTGCATATAGTGAATTATAATTCAAGGGCACTGCATTGTGAAATGTAAATTGTGACTCTTGATTTTCCTTGGCATCATGGGAAAGTTCATTCCGTTTATGGTTTTAAGGTTTAAAAATGAGCTTGTTGCAATATTTCTTTTTACACAGGTGTATGCGGATTCCTATTGGAAAATACCTTTACTTACAACCGCTTCTTAATAAACTTAGTTCATCTTTTTCCTGCTTTTATTTATTCTTTTATACTTCAAAGACCACTGGCACATATTCATCGTTGTCCACAGATAACTTAGTGAATTTGTTGGAATCTCTTTTAGTGGCAAATTGTAAAAGGAGGAAAAGTGAATTTGAAATATATCATGTAAGTCTTTAACGGCTAATTAGCTAATTTTACAGACTCCAGTTTCTGCCTTAATTTTCCCCTTGCCCTGGCTTTTAATACCTGTTTAGCGTAGTGGTTGTATTTTCTTCAACCTCATTTAGAAAACTCGAAGGTTTTGGTTAGGTTATTTTAAGGAAAGCGAGATTTTTGACAATTTACTCCCAAGACTTAATAATTATGAAAACCTGAAGAGGAGGAAATAATGGAAGTTGTTGATAACAAAAAAGTAGTAGCGATAGAGTATACAATGACTCTGGATGATGGAAGTTTGATTGACGCTACAAAGGGAGAACCTTTTGTTTTCCTTTTTGGCGTTGGCGAAATTTTCCCGAAACTGGAAGATGAGATGAAGGGTATGAAGGTTGGTGAGGAGAAAGACATAGTACTGGAGCCCGAAGAAGCTTTTGGCGAATACGATCCCGAAGCAGTTCAGGTTATTCCGCAGGAATACTTCGGTGAAGAGGAACCAATTGTAGGGATGCAGTATTATGCCCATTTTGAAGAAGGCAATGAAATACCTTTTTATGTAAAGGATGTTAAGGATGGAAACGTAACAATTGATTTTAACCATCCCTTTGCAGGGCATAGAATACATTTTCACATCAAAGTCGTAAATGTAAGAGACGCATCGCCAGAAGAGCTGGAACACGGGCATGCCCATCACATATAAATATGTCAGAACCAAAGGAGTGGTATTCACTTCCTATAAGAGATAAGAAAAGAAGAATTAAGTTTCTATTTTTGTTTACTCTTTCTGTAGGTGTTTTTTGGTTAGCCTTTGGGAGTTTTTGGGGGATTTTTTCCCTTATTGTTATTGCTCTTGTTCTTCTTCCATTTTACACTAAGACAGTCTATCGTATTGAGAAAGGCAAAATTTACGTGAAGAAGCCTTTTTACGTTCTTGAAAAAGACCTTAGCTATTACAAGAAGGTTGTAAAAGACAAGTATGGGCTATTCCTCTCTCCTTTCAAAAAAAGCTCGCCTCTTGAGAATTTTCGTGGCCTTTTTTTGCAGGTTGATGATGAGAATTTAAAAGATGAGCTTTATGCGTATCTAAAAGGAGTGGTTGAAGGTGCTCACGAAGGAGATAGTTGAGCAAAATATAAGGAAATTAAGGGAGAATATTGAAGAGATTAAGGCACGCTATGGAATAGAAAGGGATATATTGATTGAAGCAATAACAAAAGGGGTGGATGCTGAAAAAATCCTGTGGGCATATGAGTCTGGGATTAAAGTTATGGGTGAAAACAGGGTTCAGGAAGCCCTTCTTAAAATACCTTTCCTTTCTCTGGATATTGAGTGGCATCTGGTGGGGCACCTTCAAACCAACAAAGTAAAACACGCCCTCAAGATTTTTAAGGTTATAGAGTCGGTTGATAGAGTTGAGCTTATCGAAGCCATCGATAGGAGATTAACTGAACCGCTGGAAATATTTATAGAAGTGAATACCTCAATGGAACCTCAGAAGACAGGATGTAAAATGGAAGAAGTAAATAGACTGGTAGAAGAGGTCCTTAAAAGGGATAAACTTATGCTTACAGGTTTTATGACTGTAGGCCCTTATCCCGTTGAAGAAAAGAGAAGTAGGGAGGCTTTTGCCAGGTTGCGAGATATAAAGGAAAGAATTGAAAGGGAGTTTGGGTTTTCCATTAAATGGCTTTCTATGGGGATGACGGAGGATTACCCTTATGCGATTTTAGAAGGCGCCAATCTTTTAAGGATTGGGCGTGGAATTTTTGGGGAGGTAAATAGATGAGGCTTACTCCGCTGGAAATTAGGAAGGCAACCTTTAAAACGAAGTTCAGGGGGTTTGACCCCGAAGAAGTACTTACTTATTTAGAGATGATTTCAAATGAGTTTGAAAAACTAATCCAGGAGAATGAACGTCTTAAGGAGCGAGTAATGGTTATGGAGAAGAAGCTTTCAGAGTATGAAGAACTTGAGGAGAGTCTCAAAAAAGCATTGTTTCTTGCTCAGCAGTCTTCTGAACAGGTTATCACCAACGCACAAGAAAGGGCTCAGAATATTATAAAAGAAGCTCAAGTTAAGGCAGAGAAAATGATTGCTGAAGTAGCTCTGAGAAGGTCGAGACTGGAAGACGAAATTCAGAGATTGGAGAAAAGAAAGTATGAGATTCTTCAAAAGCTAAGAGGTGAGCTGGAATACTATTTAAGACTTCTCTCAAGGGAGGTAGGAGACTTTGAGGGAAAGTGAGATAATTTACAAGGCTGTTGACCTTTTAAAGTCTAAGGGCGTGGATAAGGTTGACGTTGCAATTGTACTTGGATCCGGTCTTGGACCACTTGCAGATGCTGTAAAAGAGATTTTCAGAGTTAGGTACTCTGATGTTGAGGGATTTCCTGTGTCTACAGTAGAGGGGCATGAGGGGGTTTTGATTTACGGCGAACTTGAAAGTAAGAAGCTACTTGTTTATAAGGGGAGATTTCACTATTATGAAGGTTATTCTACAAGGGAAGCTACCTTGCCCCTTAGAGTTTTAAAACCGCTTGGTGCAAAGGTATTGATTCTTACCAACGCTGCTGGTGGAGTCGTTCCTTCAATGAAACCTGGTGATATCATGCTTATAAGGGATCACATCAATCTCATTCCTGATAATCCTCTCCGTGGACCTAATTTGGAGGAATTCGGTCCACGTTTCCCCTCAATGCATGATGCCTACGATGAAGAACTTAGAAAACTTGCAAAACAGTCGGCTCTTGAGGAAGGTATCTTTCTTAGAGAAGGGGTTTATGTAGCTTTACAGGGGCCTTCTCTGGAAACCCCATCAGAGTATCTATTTGTGAAGGCAATTGGAGGGGATGCGGTTGGAATGTCAACTGCTCCGGAAGTTATCGTAGCAAGACACATGGGTATTAAAGTCCTTGCCTTTTCTATAATTACCAATGTGGCAAATCCCTATTCTCCTTCTCCTGCGACCCATGAAGAGGTTTTACAGGTTGCCAATGAAGCTGGCAAAAAGTTGGAAAGGATAATTCGAAGGGTAATAAGGAGTCTGTAAATGAGAATTGCGGTTGTAGGAAAGGGTGGTCGAGAGGATGCGATTACGCACAAAATTTCTCAATCTCCATTGGTGGAGAAACTCTTCGTTATTCCGGGAAATCCTGGAACCGCGAGATACGCAAAAAATGTTAACATAGAAATCTGCGATTTTGAATCAATTCTAAATTTTGTGAATTCGGAAAAGGTTGACATTGTTGTGCCTGGACCAGAACTTCCCATTTCTAAGGGTATAAAGAATTATTTGGAATCGAATTCTAAGGTCTTTGTCTTTGCACCGCCGTTAGAATCTTCCTTTCTTGAAGCATCAAAAATTATGGCCAAGGAGTTTATGAAAAGAAATGCAGTCCCTACTGCTGATTTCAAAGCTTTTAGCGATTATGACGAAGCTTTGAAGTACGTAAAGGGGCTTGATAGTTATCCAATTGTCATTAAGGCAGATGGTCTTGCAGAGGGGAAAGGGGTTTCTATTGCCTATACACCTGCTGAGGCCTTTTCCATTTTATACGAGTATATGGTGGAGTTGAAGTTCGGTGAGTCTTCGAGGAAAGTTTTAATAGAGGAGTTTCTTACTGGAGTTGAGTACTCAGTTTTCGTGGTAACCGATGGCGAAGATTTTCTTTGGATAGGGGATGCTTCTGATTATAAAAGGGCGTACGATGGTGATAAGGGACCCAACACAGGTGGAATGGGTTCGGTTTCTCCCGTTCCTTTCCTCACTGATGAGATGAGAGCCATAACAAGAGATGCAGTAATAAAACCTACCATTGAGGGATTAAAAAGAGAAAATATCCCTTATATGGGCTTCCTTTACTTTGGCCTTATATGGACCTCAAAAGGGCCAAAAGTTTTGGAGTTTAACGTTAGACTCGGTGACCCTGAGGCCCAGGTGATACTTCCAAGGTTAAAGAATGATATTGTGGAAATTATACTTTCCGCGAAGGAGCACAGACTTAAGGACGTGAAAGTAGAATTTGATTCTCGAGTTGCAGTTTGTGTGGTCGTTGCCAGCGGTGGTTATCCTGTTCATTACGAAAAAGGGAAGTTAATACATGGTCTGAATAAATTATCGAAGGATATAGTTGTTTACCACGCAGGTACAAAAGAGTTGGATGGTAAGATTTATACTGATGGTGGGAGGGTTTTGAATCTTGTAGCCCTTCATAATGACTTTAATTTTGCGGCTGAAAGGATTTACAGCGAAATTGAAAAGATACATTTTGAAAATCTATTTTACCGAAGGGACATTGGGTCGTTAGAAAGATTCAAGATTTAGTCCTCACGATGGCAAAGGATAAAATTAAGACGAGAGAAGAGCTGGTCGAAATATTAAATAGTTTAAGGGGTAGTATGAGAATTGTGTTTACAAACGGATGTTTTGACATACTTCATAGAGGTCATATTGAGTATCTCTACTTTGCTAAGGAGCTGGGAGATTTACTTGTAGTTGCGGTAAATAGCGATGAGTCTGTAAAGAGACTTAAAGGAGAGGGGAGGCCCGTTAACAAATTGGAGGACAGGATGATCGTTCTTTCTTCTTTAGAGATGGTTGATTACGTTTTGCCTTTTGACGAAGATACACCCTATGAAGTGATAAAATTATTGAAGCCTGACATTATTGTCAAAGGTGGAGATTATGCCCCTGATGAGGTAGTGGGAAAGGATATTGTTGAGAGTTACGGTGGAAAGGTAGTTATTGCCCCTTATTTAAGGGGCTATTCTACGACTGAACTATTGAGGAGAATGAAAAATGATTAAATTATTAATAATGTTTTCAGTTTTATATTATGAGCCCAAAACCTTTACAAATTTGAAAGATGTAGTTGAGTACTACAGGCCTAAACGCGGGTTTACTGGGGTCGTTATTCTGGACAGAAAGGGGCAAGAAGTTTTTAGCTACAATGGGGATAGTTACTTTGTTCCTGCTTCGCTAAATAAGATTTTGATTGCTTCAGCTTTTCTCCATTTTCTTGGCCCTTCCTATACTTTTAAGACAAGTCTTTTAAGAGAACCCAAAAGTGGCAATCTATATTTTTTGGCCAGTGGTGATCCATCGTTACGAGTTAAGGACCTTTTTGAAATCTTCTCTTTTGCTAAAAGTGCTGGCATTTTGAGTTTCGATACGCTTTACCTTGTTGACTGGGCATATGACTCTGTTAGATACGGGATGGGCTGGCAATTCAATAACTTAGCCAAGGGGTATATGGCGCCCGTTAGCTCTTTTATTTTAGAAAATAATGTTGTGAAAATCTTTTTTTTCAACAAAAACGGATTTGGGCCTCGAGTGGTTTCATTTCCCCGTACTGTATTCTTTAAATCCTATACAAGAGGTGGTCGTAATTATAAAGTCTATGACATAGTTCGTGGTGATACTGTTATAACAATCTTCGAAGGTGACATAGGGAAACAGGTTTTTGCTACGAGGAGCATACTAACGCCCGAAAATTTCTTTAAAGAGCAGGTTGATTCTTTGTTAAGGACCCTTTCGATTAACGTAAAATGTATTAAAATTATAACGGATTTACCTCCGTTGAGGTTTGATACTCTTTACATTTATGACTCGAAACCCGCTTATGTTCTTTTGATGGATTTTATGAAGTACAGTTTAAACATATATGGAGAGGCATTTTTGAAGACCCTTGGTAGAGAACTATACGGGGGCAAGGGAAGTTTTGAGAAAGGATTGGCGGCGGTTGATAGTTTCTTAAAAGTTGCTGAACTTTCTGACCATTTTAAACCAGCCGATGGATCGGGACTTTCAAGGTATAATCTGGCAACACCCCGCGGTTTTGCCCAATTACTTTACTATCATTACAAGAATATGAACCATTTTCCTGAATTTGCATCCTTGCTCGCAATTTCGAATGTCGACGGCACTCTTGCAACCAATTACAAGGGTTTGCGCGGAATTTTTCGCGGGAAAACGGGAACTCTTTCTGGGGTGACTAATCTTGCGGGGTACATAAGGACAAGAAAGGGTGAGGATTATATCTATGTCGTTATGATGAACAATACTCCAGGCTCACCCAAATATTTTTTAGAGAAAGTTTTAAAATTTATTTACGAGACAATGTAATGAAGGGATTCGAGCTCCCGTTAGTAAGAACGAAGGTTCCCGGACCGGTGTCCAGAGATTTGATGAATCGTTTAAAGGCTGTGGAGTGTCAGAATATTACGTATCTTTCAGACGATTTTCCCGTGTTTATTGAAAAGAGTTACATGATGAATGTATGGGATGTTGATGGGAACAGATTTGTTGACCTGACTTCCTTTTTTGGAGTTTCCCTAATTGGGCATAATCATCCACTTGTTCGGGAGTCTATTAACTCAGCTGATATTGTAAATGGAATGGGCGATGTTTTACCTTCTCTTTCTAAAGTGGAGCTTCTGGAGAAGATTAATTCATTATTAGGGGGCGGCTATAAAGGTATTCTTGCGCAAAATGGTGCCGATTCAGTTGAGTCCGCTATAAAGACTGCATGGCTTTATACAGGAAGACAAAAAGTTATCTCCTTTGAGAATGCTTACCACGGCCTTTCCATAGGAACCTTGCCCGTGACTTTTAATCCCAAATTTAAACAGCCTTTTAGTGATACAATACCAGATTGGGGTATATCCGTTCCATTTCCAGGGCTAAAACAGACTCCAGAGGAGGTTTTACAACTAATTGAAAGACATTTGCAATGTGATAACGTGGCGATGATTCTCCTTGAACCTATTCAAGCCCGAGGAGGCATTAGGAAGTTTCCGGCGGAATTTGTGAAGAAGTTATCGCAAATGGCTAAAGATTTTAATGTTCTTCTTGCCTTTGATGAAATTTTTACAGGTTTTGGGAGGTCTGGGAAACTCTTTGCCTTCGAGTATTTTGATGTAAAACCGGATATAATAATCCTTGGCAAGGCTTTGTCATCATCTTTTCCTATCTCTGCAATGATGGCAAGAGAAGAGGTAATGGATGCCTGGCCTGTCTCAGAAGGTGAAGCTATTCATACCAGCACGTTTTTAGGCCATCCTTTGATTTGCAAAATAGCAAAAAACGTTCTGGACCACATAGAGAAAAACAGGCTTTGGATCGATGCAGAGTCAAAGGGAAATTACTTCCTTAAAAAGCTTACAGCTCTCAAGGAGGAGTTTAAGGATCTTATTGCGGATGTGAGGGGTTGGGGCCTCCTTATTGGGATCGAATTTAGAGGTATATCGGCCTTTGATATATCGGAAGCGCTCCTTAAAAAAGGTTATATAACACTGTCTTCTGGACCTCGTGGGGAGGTTCTCGAACTAACGCCGCCAGTAGTGGTAACCGAAGAAATTATTGATAATTTCGTCGCTGTACTAAGAGAAGTTTTAAGCAAATGAGACTCCACGACAAGGTGGCAAGATACATTAATGAATCAACGGAATTCGATGAAGAATTGGCAATTGAAGTTGTTGAATTTCAGAAAAGGAAAATTCCTTTTTATGCCGATTTTTTGAGAGTTAATGGGATAGACAAAATTAGGAAGATTTCAGAGATACCTTTCTTCCCCGTTGAGTTTTTTAAAAAATATGAAATCTTTACGGATGAGCCTGAGAACTATTTTGAATCCAGTGGAACAACAGGAAATAAGTCCCGTGTTTTTTACAATTCCCGTTCTCTCGAACTTTACAAGATATCTGCCCTCAGGTCCTTTCCGAATTTCAGCATAAGACGAATCTATTCCTTTGTTCCAGATTTTAAAGTAGCAAACCGTTCTTCTTTGGCTTACATGTTGAAAATTTTTGAAGAAAAATACGAAGTAGTATATTTAAACGACAGTTATGAAATAGAGAATTTTGAAAGAGCTGTTAGAAACCTGGAAAAAGTGGAAGAAGGTTCTCTTCTCTTTTTCACCTCCAGCCAACTGCTTAGAATATCGGAATATATGATAGAAAAAGGAGTGAAGTTTGGAAAGAAACTCTTAATTATCGAGACGGGTGGCTACAAGGCCTTAAAGAGAAGGTATATAAGGAATGAGCTCTATTCCTTAGCTGGCTCTGTTTTTGAAAACTCCGAATTTTATACTGAGTACGGTATGACCGAACTCTTTTCTCAGTTTTATTCCGTTTGCAAGGGTATTTACAAAGAGCATCCTTATGCCAAAGTATTGACACAAGGTGAGGGGCTTTTAAAGGTTTTTGATTTTGCAAATCTTTACACCGTTTCTGCCCTGCTTGTTCCCGACTGGGTTATAGTAAAGGGAAAATGTTTTGATGTTTTAGGAAGGGTTCAGGAAGATGAGAGAGGATGTGCTTTTACTTTTAGATAGATACAGATTGGCCCTTTCTGATTTCTTGGAAAGACTCAAGGTTGGAAAAATAAAATCTGACGTCCAATATCAGCAGAATCTTTTGGTTTCCCTCATTGAACACTACATACTGTGTCTTGATTTTTATAAAAGGCTCGAGGATTTTCCCTCAGGACCTGAGAAGGTTTTTGTTTTCTTGCCTGGCAATGTTCCTGTGATACCTTTTCAACTTTTACCATTTTTGTTGATAAGTGGAGTAAAGGAGGTGTTTTTTAAATACCCGCGAAGGGAAGGCTCCTTTTATGCCAGTCTATTTCAAGTGTTGAATTCATATCTGGGTGATTCCTTAAAGATGGAAGGAGGATATCTGGAACACACGATAGCTTTTGAAAGGGCAAAGAATTATCGTTTTGTTATAGGATTTGGTGGAGAAAGTCTTCAAAAAGTCTTTGAAGCTTTCGAAATACCAAGCAAGTTTTTTGGATCTAAGTTTTCTATAGGTATTCTCCAAGGAAAAGCTGATAAAGAAGTTCTTGAGAGGGTTGCCTGGGATAACCTTGCCTTTGATACTAAGGGGTGTCTTTCTCTGCGTGTACTTTTTTCTTTTGACAGGCATATGCGGAATGAATTGTGGCAGGCCGTTGAAAAGGTTTCAAAAATTTTGCCCCCTGAAAGTGATTTTCGCTTTGATGAAAGTGAATATGAGGTATATAAGAACTTTCAGTTTTTTGAGGAGATAAAAAGGGGTAGTAACTATTTTATTGTTTTTTCAAAAAGTTTCGTAGAACTTTCGGCACCTCGTACACTCCAGATAGTGGAGGTGAGTTCAATCGGTGAAATTGAGGAGTTCATAAGTAGGTATAACCTTTATTTGCAAGGTATAGCGTCTGACGGTCCGATCTTGTTTCAAAGTAATGCCTCTATTATTACGGATTTTGGTAAATTGCAATTTACACCATGTAACTGGTACTTTGAAAAGGGTGTAAATTATAAGAACTTCTGGGAGGTGTGATATGTTTGAAATTAGATGGGAAACCATAGTTGATTCGGCGCACCGTTTATATGAGCATACTCGGAAGTGTGCTTTTTTACATGGACACAGTTACAAAATAAAGTTGAGACTGGGTGGTAAGATCGCTGCAGATGGGATGCTCGTTGATTTCGGCTTTCTAAAAGAAAAAATACATAAGCTCCTTGATCACAAGGTGATTCTTAATCGAGAGGATCCGCTGGTTAATATTCTTAAGAATGCGGGTCAAAAGCTGGTTGTCCTTGACAGAAATCCCAGTGCAGAGAATCTGGCCCTTCTTTGTTGTTCCATTATATTGCACGAGTTTGAAAACGTAAGTTGGGTTGAGGCCGAAGTGTATGAAACCCCAACTCAGAGTGGCTTTGTCAGCATGGAGAGAGGAGATTTGGAGAAAGTGGAGTATGAGGTTGTAGAATGAAGGCAGTTATCTCCGAGATTTTTAAATCTATTCAAGGTGAAGGACCAAACATTGGTGCGCCCTCGGTCTTTGTAAGATTTGGAGGATGCAATCTTCGGTGTACTTTCTGCGATACAGCTTACTCTTCCTTTCCCGAATATGCAGGTAATTGGATTAGTCTTGAAGTAAGTGAGATAATCAGAAAAATTCATGAAATTCGAGGAAGTGCTTATAATCTTGTATTAACCGGTGGCGAACCGCTTCTTCAACAAAAGGCGTTGAAAGAGCTTATAGGTAAGGTTCAGTCTTTTTTCCCTTCTATCGAGGTTGAAACTAATGGAACGATTCTTCCTATGGAACTTTTTGAAATGCCAAACATTTTTTACAACGTTTCTGTAAAACTTGCCAATTCAGGGGTTAAAGAAGAGCAGAGGATTGTAGATGAACCTCTTGACTTTTTTTCGAATTACGAGAGAGCTTATTTTAAGTTTGTGGTAGAAGATGAAAAAGATGTTAAAGAGGTTTTGCGTATCGTAGAGAAATACTACATTTCTCCCCAAAGGGTTTTATTGATGCCCTTGTCAGTCAATCCTGTCCAGCTTGAAGATAACGCCAATAAGGTCATTGAACTTTGTCTTAAATACGGCTTTAGATATTCTGACAGGCTTCACTTCAGACTCTTTGGAGGCAAAAGAGGTATGTGAATGATAAATTCAGAGAACTTTTTCTAATTTAAGCCAGATCACTGCAATGATGCTGGCGCCGAGAGGGGCAATATTGAGTCCCCACCATACTCCGATGAGCCCCATATTAAGGTTTATTGCTAAGATCCTGGCTATGGGATAGGCTATTAACAGTAGTCTGCAGAATGTAAGGATAGCAGATTTTACTCCCTGTCCCATTCCATTAAAGGCTGAAGAGGTGTACATACCAACGGGCGTAAAAATGTAAGTTAAAGAGGTAATTCTGAGAAATTTCACAATGTCCGGCATCAATACCTTCATTGAAACGTCGTTGGCAAATATACGTGCGAGGAAGGGTGCGAAGGTATAGATTACAATTGCAATAATTATCTGAATTCTTACACCCAGCTTCCAAGCTTCTATAATACTTTTTCTTACCATATCCATCCTTTTTGCGCCAAACCATGCACCAACAATGGAGATAGTTGCTGCGGCTATCCCAAGGGATGGTAGTATGGCAAATTGATTAAGCCTCATACCAATACTGTATATTGCAATGCCCTGTGGGCCTCTTATTGCAGAAGTTAGATGGTTAAATAGCATTTGACTGAATGAGATCAAAAATTGGGATAGGGAAAAAGGGAACCCAACCTTAATTATTTCACTGATCGCTGGGATGTCAGCCTTAAAGTTCCTGACATGGATTCTTACAAAGGTACTTCTCTGAAAGATTGCCCAGTAGACAAAGAGCATCAAAGAAAGGATTTGGGAAATGACTGTAGCAATAGCGACGCCTACAATTCCCAATTTGAGTGCAAAAATTGCTATCGGGTCGAGAGCGATATTTAGAATAGATCCGGTTACCATTGCTATCATTGAACGTTTTGTGTCTCCTTCTGCACGAAATATGGAGTTAAAAATCATAACCAGGAAAGAAATGGGCATCGAAATAAATATAATCCTTCCGTATTTGAGAGCCTGCGGAAGGGCTTCCCCTGCGCCGAGAGATATAAATATTCTCTTTGCAAAGGTTAATAAAATAAGCGTGGTAATTGTAGAAATTACTAAGGAAAGGAAGATTCCATTAGCTGCTGCTTTGTTTGCCTTTTCGTAGTCTCTGGCACCAATGCTTCTTGAAATAAGAGAATTTGTACCGACTCCAATTCCTCCGGCTATGGCCAGAGCTGCAAAATTGAGAGGTTGTGCGAGTCCGATGCCTGCAATTCCAAGAGAGGAGTTTTTCAATGTTGAAATCCAGAAGGCGTCTACCAGGTTATAAAAAATTTGTACGAAGTTTGCAAATATTGTAGGACTTGCCACTTTCCATATAGATTTGCTTGGATGTTCAAATAATACCTCAACGTGCTTGTAAGCCATTTCGAAAAGTTTATTGGTTGGAATACGAACAATCTAATATTGAACTTTTTTCCTTAATTTTGCGTCTATTAGTATAGTAAGGAGGTGATAAAATGTTTAAGACTTTAATTCTCATGATGTTTTTAACGCAGGCCCCCATGGGTGGTCTTGTGGAAGATCCGATGGAATTTTCCTGGGGAATTCTCAGGGACAAAAGGATTGCTGCGGAGTTGAAGCTAACCGCTGATCAGCAAAAGAAAATAGCTGATATACATTACAACTATTCTAAAAAGATTGTTGAGCTTAGGGCGGAAATTCAGAAAAGGGCTATTGATCTTAATAAAATTATAGAATCTGATGATTTCACAAGGAATCAAATTGAGCCAATAATAAAGGAAATTGCTAACCTGGAAGCCGAATTGAGGATGAATAGGATTATGGAACTTAAGGAAATGAGGAATGTCCTAACCCTGGAACAGAGAGAAAAATTGCGGGAATTGCTTAAAGAAAGGATGAGAATGCGGATGAAAGAGAGGCAAAAGCAGATTAGATAAAGATAGTAGATAGGGCTACCCTTAAGGTGCAGGGCGCGGAGCGCCCCGCACCTTATGTTTACTTTTCTTCTTTGATTATGTGAACTTTTGCGTTTATAATCTTATTTGAATTATGGATAAGGAACAATTTAAAAGAGTCTTGAAGGCCCTTGTAAAAATTTCTCAGGATATAAATACCTTAAAACCGCTTGACCTTCTTTTGGAGCAGATCGTTAAACTTGCAGATAAGCTTCTCTCTACCAGTTATTCCAGCCTCATACTTGTTGATGAAGAGACAATGCAATGGACACGGGGTGCAACCACTGATCCACTTCACAAGGAGAATATTCACAAGTATGTTCGAGAAAGGGGAGCTACCTATACCATCGTAAAGACGAGAAAGCCACTTATTGTAAATGATGTGAAGCAGAGTGAATTTGGAGACCATCCTTTTTTAAAAGAGTCGGGTGTGCTTTCTTTTATGGGAGTTCCTATAGTTCATTCTGACAAGGTCGTTGGGGTTTTATATACTTTTTCGAGGAAGCCGCGCATCTTTGCTCCAGAGGAGGTTGAAATTCTCAAATTTCTTGCGGAACAAGCAGCAGTGGCGATCAACAACGTTAAATTGTATGAGAAGATTAGGGAAAAATCTATAAGAGATGAGCTTACCGGCCTTTTCAATTACATATATCTAAGAAGTGTTCTTGAAAGGGAGCTGGAAAAAATAAACAAAGGTCTGGAAAAAACCTCTTCTTTATTGTATGTTGACCTTGACGATTTTTCAGAGATTAATCAACACTATGGTGTAAAAGTTGGAGATGAAGTATTAAAGTATGTAGGTTTTGTGATAGCAAGTAACATAAGGAAAGTTGATGTGGCAGCGAGATACGGTGGGGATGAATTCTTGGTTTATCTGGATGGCGTAGATGAGTACGAAGCAAAGTTGCATGCGGAAAAGATTCTTAACAAAATTCGTTTAGAACCTCTCCAATTTGGGAACGTAAGATTTATTGTTACTGCGAGCATTGGAGTTACGCAACTCAAAAAGGGCAAAGATCTTGACACCCTGATGAAGGAAGCAGATTTTGCCCTTCTCGAAGCAAAGAGAAGGGGAAAGAATTGTGTTGAACTGGCTTCAAGCCTATTTAGAGAAGAATAGCATTTCTACCATCGGGGCGTAGCGCAGCTTGGTAGCGCGCTTGGTTCGGGACCAAGAGGTCGGAGGTTCAAGTCCTCTCGCCCCGATGGGAATCCAATTAAGATTAAAGACTGAATTTTAGTAAGGAAAATTTTTTTTATCTCAAAATCTTTTTTATCCGTGCCATTTTACATTTAAATTAAATAAGTTCGAATGTTTTTGTATTTTACCTCTAATCTCTGTTTAAGGCGCATTCTTCTCTCATGATAGCTCCAACTATTTTTGCAACCTGATTGATGCCCGCATTTCCAAAAAGACACGCTAAATAGCTCTGTATGACTCTTAAAATTTCCCTCAGCTTAACAAAAGCTTTGCTGTGTTTTCAAGCATCGTGACAATGATTGAATATTTTACTCTATGGTGTCAATTCCTTTATTTTTGATAATCGGTTGTTCATTACTATATTCCTTCCTTTTTGAAAATGGGGAAAAGTAATGGTCGACTTTTTCTTTTGCTCTATTTTTACAGGAAACTTGCGCATTTCGAGTATATTTTTCGGGTAATTTCGTGTACTTTCCAAAACCTTGACATGGATGTTATAATATGAGCGGATAATTGCAGGTATAATTGATGCAATACTTTGAAAGTGGGCAAAACCAATTTTTCACTTTAATAAAGTGTATCAGTGAAAAAGAAAATTTGGACGTTTTTGTGGGTGATTTCTCTGTTCAATCCGGTAAAGTTATAAGACGCTTATTAGTATCTGGAATGGGGAATGTGCTTGCTTTACTAAGCGCTAATGTGGAACTAAGGTTTTTCTGGAAATTCTAGAATACTAAGTGTCGTGTGTATGCGAAACTTTTACCAAAAGTTCTTACCTTTATCTGTAAAATTAAAAACGATAAAGGTGAACAAGAGAGGTTAAAATG
>CAZZKY010000139.1:0-34386 GCA_964654765.1 uncultured bacterium
CTTAGGTCATATATTTCTCTGATTACAAAGGTACTGTCAATGTAGGCTAAGGAAAGTGGTACAGTGGTATTCTTCATCCAGAAGGAGCGCACGTCAGAATAAGGGAAAATGAAAAGCATTCCGCAAGAGTCTGGAAGGAAGTCCCTCCCCATTAAACCCCTTTCCCACTCCTCGGGTGTAGTTGCCAGTTCAACGTGAAGGGGCTTATCTTTCAAATAAATTACTTTATAACCTTTAGACTCTTTGGTTTTCCTCGCACAGAAAACCAGTAGAATTAAAACTGCGAGGCTAAATTTTTTCACGAATTCTGGCTTCTTTACCCTTCTTTTCCCTCAGATAGTAAAGTTTAGCTCTTCTAACTTTTCCTCTTCTAAGTACCTCGATTTTCTCAATTACAGGTGAATGAATGGGAAAGATTTTCTCAATTCCTATTCCTTGGGTAACTTTTCTTACTGTAAAGGTTTCACCAAGGCCACTGCCTCTTCTGCGAATAACAACGCCTTCAAAGGGCTGAGTTCTCACTCTTTCTACCAATTGCTTGGTCTTTGGGTCTTCCTTGAGTTCTTTGATTTTAATGTAAACTCTCACAGTGTCACCTGGGCCAAAATCGGGAATATCTGTTCTGTAAAATTCTTTCTCAATCTCTCTGATTATGTCTTCCATCTCAACTCCTCCTCAATTTCTTTTATAAAGGTTAAATCTTCTTTTTTAAGTAATGCTTTGTAAAATAACTCGGGCCGTCGAAGAAGGGTTCTCTTCAATGCCTCTTTTCTGGCCCACCTAATAACCTTCTCATGGTCGCCTGAAGTTAAAACCTCAGGCACTTTTTCCCCCTCATAATCCTGAGGGCGGGTGTAATAAGGTGCATCAAGTATACTGGATATTAGAGAATCGGTCAAACAGGAGTCTTTATTTCCCAGTGTTCCTTCTTTCATTCTTGATATGGCATCAAGCAAAATTAGAGCAGGTATCTCGCCACCAGATAAAATGTAATCGCCAATAGAAATTTCAAGGTCAACAAATTTTGTAATTCTCTCGTCTACGCCCTTGTATCTTCCGCAAATTATAGTGATTGCACTTTCTTTTTCAAGTTCTGCAATCATTTTTTGGTTTAACAGCTTTCCTTGAGGCGTTGGAAGTATTACTTTCCCTTTATTTTCAATTTCTTTGAGTATCTTGTGAATAGGTTCTATTTTAAGCACCATACCACTGAAGCCACCGAAGGGGTAGTCGTCGACCTCCTTAGGTGATGGAGCATAATCCCTCGGATTGTAAAAATGCACTTCAATTTGATTGGTTTCGATGGCTTTTCTCACGGGTCCAACTTTGAGATAAGGCTCAAAAACCTCTGGAAAGAGGGTGATTATATGTATCTTCATCGGTTTAAATCTTTTAATTCGTCAAAATCGTTAACCTCTATTTCCTTTTTTTGCAAGTCGACCTTTTTCACAAACCTTTTTACGAAGGGTATTATCACCTCAATTCCGTCACTGGTTTTTATTATAAGGCTACCAATTTTCCCTTGAGCCAGGAAGTCGGATACAAAACCCTCCTCTCGGCTCAGATGAATTATCTTACAGCCAATCAGATCTTTAATATAAAATTCATCGAGTTCAGTGGCTGGTAATTCTTCCTCTGGAACTAACAGGGAAAGACCGGCGAGTTTTTCAGCAACTTCTCGCGTATCAATCCCTTTGAATTTTATTATTATTGTTTTCCCAGCACCACTCCTAAATCTTTCGACTTGTAAAACTTTTTGTCCCCCTTTAGGGCTGATAACTATAAATTGCTGGAATTTTATGAAGTCTTCATAAAAAACTTCGGGGTGAACTCGAAGTTCACCCCGAAGTCCAAAGGCTTTTTGTATCTTTCCTACTGCAACGAGATTTTTATTCAAGGATCTCTATGTGAGCTCTCTTGCCCTTCCTCATTGCAGCAGCTTGAATGATTTGCCTGATGGCTTTTGCTGTCCTTCCTTCACGACCGATTACTTTACCGAGATCACCAGCACCTACCCTGAGTTCGAAGATCACGGTCTTTTCTCCGGGTATCTCTTTCACAGATACCTGTTCAGGTGCGTCCACTAATTCTTTTACTATGTACTCGAGCAATTCTTTGAGCTCCGCCATCTTTATACCTCCTTATTGTACTTGCTGCTCCCTTATTTTTTTGTAAAATTTGTAGAGTTTAGCGACTCGGGGGGTCATCTGTGCCCCCTGTGAAAGCCACTTTTCAAGGAGTTCGGTATTTAACTCGGTAATGTCTTTGAGCGGATTGTAATGACCGAGAACCTCAATAACTTTTCCATTCCTTGCAACGCGAGCATCTTGAACAACAATTCTATAAAGTGGTAATCCACTTCTTCCGACTCGCTGTAATCTGATCTTAACCACTTTAGCCTCCTCTCTATCGTTGTGCTTAATTATAATTCAAGGAGAGAGTTTTTTCAAGTAGTCTATTTTTTCTTTTCTATTTTTCGATTCAAAAATGTAGGCGCCTGAAACTATTACATCTACATATGGAGCAACAATTTTTGCTGTTTCTTCATTTATTCCACCGTCTACTTCTATTACGAAGTTGTATTTTTTTGAATCTTTTATTTCCTTAAGTTTTTCCAGTTTTGGTAGCACCTGGGGCATAAACCTTTGGCCGTAAAAACCTGGATTTACTGACATCACAAGAACCACATCGATAAGTTCGAAGTACGGGAGTAAAGTTCTAAGCGGGGTTTCAGGATTGAGGGAAAGCCCAACCTTAATTCCAAGGCTTTTTGTTTTTTTCAGAGCTTTGAAAATGTCAGTTTTTGCTTCCACATGAAAGATAATAACGTCTGACCCCGCTTTTGCAAAGACTTCAATGTATTTTAAGGGATCTATTATCATAAGGTGGCTTTCTAAGGGCAAGTCTGTAAGTCTGTTAATAGTCTCTACCATAAAGGGGCCAAAGGTGATGTTGGGTACGAAAACGCCGTCCATAATATCAAGGTGCAAAAAATCTGCATTCTCAACACTTTTTATTTCTTCTTCCAATTTTGCAAAATCACAGGCAAGTATGGAGGGCGAAACCTTCATTCTCTTCTCCTTGCTTTTATGCTTTCAATAAATTCTTTTATTTCAGGGATTTTTTCAATGTATTCAAAATTTTTCCTTTCTCCAAAAAAGTTTTGAAGGTTTTTATATCCTGTTTTTTCGTAAATAAAGGCCTGTATTAGAAGATCAACCTTGTCCATGGACCTAACAAAAATGGCCTCGGGAGTTTTGCCCTCTTCAAATTCCTCGTAAAGGTTATAAATTTCGTCTTTTAATCCTTCTGGAAGCTTTTCAGACATCTCTTTGAATGCCTTTTTCTCTGCTTCTTCCACGCATTTTCCAAGGAATTGGCGAGATTCAAGGTGTAGGTCTCCTATTAGCGCTTCGCCGAGTTCATGAATAATGGCCATTTTCAGGATTTTTTCCATATCAAGGTTTAGGTCGTGATACCTATTTAAGTAATTCCCAAAAATGTAGGCTAAGAGTGAAACTCCAAAAATATGTTCTGCAACCGTCTCTGGTTCTTTTATACCATAATACCAGAATCCTGACCGTGGAGTTCTTTTCAGTCTATAAGCATTTTCAAAGAAATCAAGAAAGTCAACCATGTTTAAAGTTTAAAGAAAATTTCCAGTTGCTTCAAAAACTTAAGATAAATTTAAGGATTTTTCAAACTCCGTTAAAAAATTTTCCTTAGTAAATTGAGTTGCCGTTAAAATGCAACGTTTGGACATTACTTCGATTTTTTCGGGACTGTTAAGAAGTTCTTCCATAATAAAATATAGCTCATCTTCGGTTTCCACGTAAAACCCACTTTTCCCATCTTCAATGTAGTTCATTGGCCCTGTCTTTGTGAAAGAAAAAGGTATACAACCTCGGGCCATAGCTTCAAGAGGTGGAAGACCAAAGCCTTCAAACTTTGAAGTTAAGAGGAAAAAAGTACACCCATTGTAAACTTCAATAAGTTCTCTGTTTTTCAGGGTTCCAAGGAAATGGATATTTTTCTTTCTTACAATTGGATCATCACCTATAACAAAAAAATTAAACTTGTCAAAGCGTGGATCTTTGAGAATTTTCCTTGCTAACCCCGGTCCTTTTCTTCTATCCCATCGGAAGACCAAGGCAACGTGGGTTAAATTTTTTTTGATGTTCTCTGGATTTTCAAAAAAGTCTTCACTTAGAGGGGGGCTCAAAACTTTACCTTTCTTGATTTTTTTCTTTATCCAGTTGGAAGCACATAAGGTAATGTCGGAAGGCAAAAGATATGTTAATAAAGCAAGGATTGAAAAGGGGAAGGGGTAGAAAAACTGCTCCACATCTTGAACATAGTAAATGAGTTTTGAGCCTTTGAAAATCTTGTGAAGTAGGGCAGGGAAGAAGGTTGGGAAAAAACTTACAACAGTGAAATCTGCAGGGGGTGACTTAATAAAAAGATAGAAGAGGGTTTTTAAAAGTCCTAAGGGATCCCTGCCTCGGGGTGGTGTAAAGATTTTCTTAACCTTTTCGTCAAGTTTGTAAAATCCTTCGTAGGCGTCTTCAGGAACTACAATAAAAACATCGTGACCCTTCTCTACGAGGCCATTTATTAAAAATGACAACACCCTAACACCACCGTGCTTTTTATAAGAAAGCAGTGGGAAAACAAATTTCATTTAGTTTTTTCTTCGTATCGGGATATCTTTTCAATCCTCCTCTGGTGCCTACCTCCCTCAAATTCAGTCTCCAGAAAGGACACAACGGCATTTAATGCTTCATCTTCGCTTATAAATCCACCGGGTAAACAGATGATATTTGCATCGTTGTGCCTTCTTGATAAAATGGCGAAACGTTCATCGGTTATGTGAGCAGCTCTTATACCTTTCACCTTGTTGGCAGAAATTGACATCCCGATACCGGTGTAACATATTAATATTCCAAAGTCGTTTTCACCGTTGGCGACACTTTCTGCAAGAGGTATGGCAATGTCGGGGTAGTCGCATGGTTCTTCGCTGTAAGTCCCGAAATCTTTAACTTCGTGGGAAATAGAGAGCTTGGATTTGAGGAACTCTTTCAATTTATAGCCTCTGTGATCTGAACCGATGGCGATTTTCATTTTATTTTACCCAGGTAAAGTAATGTTCATACCTTTCATCTGCCTCTTCAATTATGCGGAAGAACTCTTGCTGAATTCTTTTGGTAACGGGACCGATTTTGCCTTCTCCTATAACTATTTTGTCAACAGACCTTATAGGGGTAACCTCTGCGGCAGTTCCCGTGAAGAAGATCTCATCGGCAATATAGAGCATTTCCCTGGGGATAAAGCACTCTTTAACCTCAAAACCGAGAGACTTAGCAATTTCAATTACCGTTAGGCGAGTGATCCCGGGAAGAATTGTGGATTCAAGGTTTGGTGTATATATAACACCATCCTTTACGACAAAGATGTTTTCTCCAGACCCTTCCGAAATCGTCCCATAAGCGTTAAGGGCAATGCCTTCAGAAAATCCATACACGACTGCTTCCATCTTAATTAGTTGAGCGTTAGCATAGTTAGCAGTAGTCTTGGCCATGGCTGGGAAAGTATTAGGAGCCATTCGGTTCCAACTGGAGATCATCACATCTACACCCTGTTCCAGTGCCTCAGGTCCAAGATATTTTCCCCACTTCCATGCTGCAATTGAGACTTCAACAGGACATTCCATTGGATTGACGCCAAGATTGAAATATCCTCTGTAAAGTAAGGGGCGTATGTAGCATTCGTCCAGTTCGTTAATTTTTATCAATTCAACTGTTGCATTCATTAGCTCTTCCAAGGTGAAGGGGGATTCCATTCTGTAAATTTTTGCGGAATCAAGGAGTCGTTTCATATGTTCCTTCAATCTAAAAACTGCGGTGCCTCTCTTTGTTCTATAAGCCCTAATTCCTTCAAAAACTGCAGAGCCGTAATGTAGGGCATGGGTTAAAACGTGGACCTTTGCTTCATTCCATGGCACCATTTTACCAGACATCCATATGTATTTTGCTTCGTTTATCTTTGCCATAACACCCTCCTAAATTATAATTTTTGCCAATCTAAAACTGTTACAATTGAAAGCTACCGCCACGGGTAGTTGAGCTATATGAGTTGGATATTTTTCAATTCTCACGTCAAGGGCATAAAATCTCCCACCGAGCCCACCGGGACCAAGACCCAGATCGTTTATTTCTTTTAGCAGTTCCATTTCGAGACCGGCATAAAAGGGGTCTTCATTTCTTTTCCCAAATTCTCTAAGTAATGCTTTTTTTGCAAGATAACTCACTAAATCAAAGTTTCCCCCAATTCCAATCCCAATTACTACCGGTGGGCAGGGATTCGGTCCTGCTTCTAAGATAGCTGAGAGAATAAACTTTTTGACACCTTCTACCCCTTCATGAGGGGCGAGCATTGCCAGTTTGCACATTTGCTCACTTCCCCCACCTTTGGGCATAATATAGATGGTGAGTTTATCACCAGGAACCAGCTCTAAATGTGTAATAGCAGGTGTATTATCTCCGGTGTTTTTTCTTTTTAAAGGGTCTTCAACAACCGACGGACGGAGGTAATTTTCCGTGTACACTTCTCTTACAGCATCGTTTAACGCGTTGTTTAGAAGATCGCCTTCCAGTTTTATTTCCTGCCCCATTTCCACATAAAAATTAACCATCCCCGTGTCCTGACAGAGAGGAATTCTTTCCCTCTTTGCGATTTTCATATTTTCTATAAGGTCCCTCAAAACTTCTCTACCTGTTAATGATTGCTCTTCATTCAATGCTTTCTCAAGAAGTTTTTGGAAATCAGGATCAAGCTCAAAGTTAGCCCTGAGGAGAGCTTCTTTAACCTTTTCCTTGATTTTTTCGGTATTAATGACCCTCATGGAAGAAATTTTTAACAAAACCACTTTTCTCAAGTTCCTCAATCAGCACTCGTGTTCTTGTAATAAGTTGGGTGGCGTTTTCCAGCTCCTCCTCGTAGGTTTTGGGTTTTCTTGCAATTCCTTCTTTTACTGCTGAAGCAGCGGCAGCGGCGGCAGTCCTTGGAAATAGTTCCCATTCATCCATTCTCGGGACAATGTATTCTTCCGTAAGCCCTTTTTCCTCCGCATATTTTGCGATTTCTTTAGCTACTTCTATGCACATAGAATCGGTAATGGTTTTTGCAGCAACGTCAAGGACACCCCTAAAAATTCCAGGAAATACAAGGGAGTTGTTGACCTGATTTGGAAAGTCGGACCTACCCGTTGCCACTATCCTTGCTCCTGCTTCCTTTGCTTCCCACGGCCAGATTTCTGGAATTGGGTTAGCACAAGCAAATACTATGGCGTCTTTTGCCATTTTCCTTATATCATCTTTAGTGACAACCCCTGGCCCCGGTGTGGAAAAACCTATGAACACATCAGCATCTTCGAAGCCTTTATGATAATCACCTTTTATGTTTTTTCGGTTGGTTTGGAGTATTAACTCCGTATATACCCCAAATTTCTCCTCAAGATCAGGTCTCTCGGAACTTATAAGTCCACTCCTATCGGCCATTAATATATTTCCGGGATCAATGCCAGCTCTAATAAGTAATTTTAGTGTTGCAATACCGGCTGAACCAGCACCGAGAATAAATATTCTGAGGTTATTAAAGTCCTTTCCAACAATTTTGACGGCATTATAAAGGGCTGAAATAGTAATAGTTGCAGTTCCCTGCTGGTCATCATGCCACACGGGAATTTCCATCTCTTTTCTCAATCTCTCAAGGATATGGAAACATTTTGGTTTTTCTATATCCTCAAGATTTATTCCTCCGAAGGAAGGTTCCAATGTTTTCACAGTCTCCACTATTTTTTCCGGGTCTTTTTCCTTTATGCAGATGGGAAAAGCGTCAACTCCACCGAGATATTTGAAAAGTAGCGCCTTTCCTTCCATGACGGGGAGCGCAGCTTCGGGTCCGATGTCGCCGAGTCCTAAAACTCTCGTGCCATCTGAGACTACCGCTACGGTATTCCAGCGGGATGTGTATTCAAAGGAGTTGTCGGGATTTTCAACAATTTTCTTGCAGGCAGATGAAACTCCAGGGGTGTACCAGACTGCGAAGTAAGCCAGGTGAGAGACGGGAACTTTTGGGATAATTTCGATTTTTCCCCGGTAGAGGGGATGGAGCTTTTCTGCCTTCTTTAAAGGCTCCTCTGCTTTTTGACGAAGTATATTATCGTCCTGCATTGTGGATTATTATACCTTAAATAGTTCGTTTTTATAAAATATCAATTCCATCGGCGGTAGTTTTCCCTGTTGGCAATATGCCAAAGGCTTTTAAATCCCAATAAATGTACTCCATAGGAATTCCCACCACATTATAGTATGAACCATAGATCTTCTCTACGAAAAGTCCGGCCATCTCTTGGATTCCGTAAGCCCCTGCCTTGTCGAGGGGATCACCGTATTTAAGCAGTAGTTCGATTTCAAAGTCACTGAGCCGAGCAAACTTTACTCGTGTTTTAATAAGATTTCTTTTTAGTTCTTTGTCGCTTTTAATAACGTAACCGGTGTATACCTCATGCCATTTGCCTGACAGTTTTTTTAGAAAGTTCCTCGCCTCTCTAAGGTTTCTCGGTTTTCCAAGGATTTCATCTTTTAAAACCACAATAGTGTCACAGGCAAGAATTACGCCCTTTTCCTTGATGTTAAGAGCCTTTTCTTCTGCAACCTTAACGCAATCTTCAATTTTTTTAATTTTTTCCTCAACTTCTGGTTTAATTGATTCAAATTCATATCCAAATTTTTTTAGAACCGCAATTCTCCTCGGAGAACCTGAGGCAAGAATAAGTTTTTTGTTTGCCACAATGCTCATCCAGTTGTTATGGGTATTATAATTCAGAAACCTTAAAAAACGAAGCGAGTTGTAAAGGGATTGTAAAGCATGTTGAATGAAAACTCCCTTTTGAGTTTTAAGAGAGTGACTTTGCGTTATTTAGATCAATGCATGGAATTGGTTTGGGTTGGAAATTCAGCGTATAGGCTTAAGCGCTGCATCTTATAAACATTAAGTTTTGTATTTTTCCTTCAGTCTTTTAGAATTATACAATGCGTTTGTGGTCAATTGATCCACTTTACCTTGATCCTCAGGGAATTGTAGCCCTTTGGAGGGAGGGGCTTCTTGCTAAAAAGGTTCTGGAAGGGAAAACAAAAGGCTATAAAAATCATCCGCAGCTTGAAAGGTTTAAAAAATTTGAAGATCCTGTGATTGCGATTAATTCTTATCTCTACTATGTTTTTCTCGAGGGGAGAAGGAGGGGTTATAATTTTGATGAACGGAAAATATGTAAGGTTGGGATTTTAAGGGGAGTAATTCCTGTGACCAAGGGGCAACTGGATTTTGAGTTTCGGTATCTTTGCGAGAAATTAAAGATTAGAAACAAGGATTGGTTTGAAAGGGTTTGCAAGGACTCAAAAGACAAATACATTAAACCTAATCCACTTTTTTACGTAGTGGAAGGTGGCATTGAGAAGTGGGAGAAACTTTAGTTAGTGCTGTCTTTTATTATCCTTCAATCCCTAAGGTGTGCTTCTAATCCGCTTATTTTAAGATAATTATCTATAGTTAGGGGTACCACCTTGTAAAGAATTCTTACCACCGCTTTTGCCAATTGTCTCATTTCCCATTGTGCTTTTGGAGAGAGTCTTTGTTCAAGGAAGTTCATAAGACTCCTCATGTTAATCGTCCAGTAAAGTGATGTTCTTAAACCTGCTGGCAAGATTGTCCTTGCTGCTTCTTTCCTTAACCCCGATTCCACCAATTTTTGATATAATTCGATTGATTTTTTGATATGATCGAGTATTTCTTTGAGAAGCTCTTCTTTGTTCTGAATATGCGATTCTCTAAGTTCGAAGAATTCCGGAGGAATGTGTACAATTTTGTTTAAACCCTCAGGGGTATATTCTATAATTGTGCCCTTGTCCGGACTGGTGTACCTAAAGGAGCGTTTTAGCGGACTTGCGATCCTGTGACGGAGAAGTTGTTCCCCTATGTACATGGGGATGCCTTCTATCTTGAATCGGAAAACCTGTTGTTCGAAGGGCGAAAAGTGCTTCATTTCTAAAAGTTTGACTAAAAGTTTTTTATTGGCCTCCTCGTCGCCACTGGAGAGGTAGGAAATCCGGGCAACCCTCGCCGGGGTTAAATCATCCCCCATCATTTCCTCCAATAGGACAAGTCCCCCGCCAAGGATTTCCTCTTTAATAGGAGGGTCAAAGATAGGCATAGTGAAATTTTAACAAAATTTTGGTGAATTTGAAAGTGCAAACTATGAACCTTGCCTACAAAAAAGTACACTGAATAATTGAGAAAACTGATTCAGTTTAAAAATAATGGACTTTATTCCTCGAATTCTTCTTTCAAGATTACTTCTGGGTCTTCTTTAATCCTTTCCAGGTTTTCCGTGAGGGCGTCGAACATATCGTCGAAATCTATGGCCTCCCTCTTTCTCTTGTAGGGGTTGGCGTAGGAAAGTATCTGTTGATAGACAAAGGGGTGCCATTTTTCCATCTCTTTCAGCTTCTGAGCGATTTCCGTAATTAAAGAGTTAACCTCCCTAACCCGCTTTGCCCTTCTCTGCCTTTCCTCCATAGCTTCTGCCAAGGGTGTGTCTAAAAAGTAGTCGCATTTTTTGAGGATAGATTCAAACATGCTGCCACGAAGTTTTTCCTCTTCTTCATATCCAAGGCCAAGGGTGACATAGTAGGCCTGCTCTAAAGAGTCGGTTAATACCGGTTCGCTTTCGGGCATCTGGGGATTAGTCCTGAGATATTGTCTATAAATGTTTAAGGCTACGTAGGATTTTTCACGTATATTTAACTCTTTTTCTATGTTGAAATTCATCATTAGGTAGGCAAGTTTTGGGGGAACTACAATGACCGGCAGTTCTTTGAGGTCCAGTTTCTGGGCTGCCAGGAATCTATGTTGTCCATCAAGAATTACATACTTCCCGTTTTTCTCCACAACGACAAGAGGAACTATAAATCCAACCCTTTCGATGGAATATATAAGGTGCGTCACATGGTAGTTGCTTGGCTTTCTCTGGTGTTCTACAATTTCAAGAGAATCGATCGGCACGATTTTGAATTCCAGGTCCTGACTGTGTCTTGGATCCTTGAATTTAAATCCTTCTAAGATGCCATTTTTCATATTATTTATATAGCGTTTAACCCTTGAACTGTCAATTTTAAAGTGAGAAAATTTAAGGCCGTTTGATTTCTTTTGACTCAGCTAAGGGTGAAAAACTAATTTTTTAAGTTTAAAGCTTAAAAATTACTTTGGTTTTGTATATTTTGATTTGAATTTCCAGGTTCGCAACCTTATTATTTAGTCTAACTGGCCCCCGTAGCTCAGAAGGATAGAGCGGCGGTTTCCTAAACCGCAGGCCAGAGGTTCGAATCCTCTCGGGGGCATTATGTTGCTTGACTGTCCAATATTTAGGTATTATAATTTTGCAACTTTACATAGGCCTGTAGCTCAACCAGGTAGAGCGCTGGACTCCAAATCCAGTGGTTGGGGGTTCAAATCCCTCCAGGCCTGTATAAGGAGGAAATATGAGGGTAAAGATTGCTTTAGTTTGTTCTGAGTGTAAGAGGAAAAATTATTATTCAACAAAAAATAAAGACAAAAAAGAGAAACTTGAACTAAAAAAGTTTTGTAAATTTTGCCAGAAACATACCGTCCATAGGGAGTCAAAGGTATGAAGAAGGTTATTGAGTTTTTGAGGGAGTCCTATCAAGAGTTTATGAAAATAACCTGGCCAACTAAGGAGAGTTTGTGGGGTGGTACGTTGGGGGTGATTCTGATTTCACTCTTTTTCATTTTGTTCATGTTTCTTGTCGATTTTCTAATTTCAAAAATAATACAACTAATTTTGGGGTAAAATATGACGGAGAAAAAACAAGAGCTTACAGAAAGAAAGTGGTTGATTTTTCAAACTTACTCGGGTAAAGAGAAAAAAGCCTTTGTCGCAGCTCAAAAGGTAATAAAAGAACACGGGCTTGAAGGCCTGGTGGAGCCTCTCCTGCCAACGGAATTTATCTCCAAGGTGGTCACTAAGGGTCGTGGCGACAAAAAAGAAAAAGTGAGAGTGAATATCGAAAAACCTATATATAGAGGTTACCTTTTTGTCGGAGTAAAAGGTGACAAGGATCTAATTGACAGGGTTGCCAATCTACTTGCGGAAACGCGCTTAATGAGGGCTTTGACGAAAAGAGATGAAAAAACGGGAGAACCAATTTACGCGTTTCTTAAAGAAGAGGAAGTTGAGGAATTGAAGAAGAGGATAGAGATTGAACAGCAGAAAAAAGAGCAAAAGGTGCCGTATCTTGAGGGTGAGAGGGTAAAGGTTCTCATAGGTGATTATGAGGGGATGATCGGTACGGTAGATGAAGTTTATCCCCAGAAGAGGAAATTGAAAGTTTTAATCCATTTGTTGAATAGGACTACCCCTATTTATATAGACTTTGATGGGGTAGAAAAAGCTGGATAAAGGAGGACAAAAATGCCCCCGAAAAAGAAAGAAGTTGTTGCTCAGGTTAGATTGCAGTTACCTGCTGGCCAGGCGACTCCAGCCCCGCCTGTTGGACCTGCTTTGGGGCAGCATGGCGTTAATTTGATGCAATTTGTTAAAGAGTTTAATGACAGGACAAGAAATCTTCAAGGGCTTGTTGTTCCTGTTATAGTAACAGTATATAAGGATAGGTCCTTTACCTTTGAGGTTAAAACTCCATTGGCATCGGAGCTTCTTAAAAAGGCTGCGGGAATTGTTAAGGGCTCAGGTGAACCGAATAAGGTTAAAGTTGGGAAGGTCAAAAAGTCGGATATTCGGAAGATTGCAGAATTGAAGATGAAGGATTTAAATGCCAACGATATAGAGGCGGCTATGCGGATAATTGAGGGAACAGCTCGTAGTATGGGTATTGAGGTGGTGGAGGGGTAAAATGGCCAAACATGGTAAAAGATACATGGCTTTGCTGGAAAAAGTCGAAAAGGGTAAGGAATACCCGTTAGACGAGGCTCTTAAAAAGGTTAAGGAGTTGGCAAGCGCAAAATTCGACGAAACAGTCGAGCTTGCCGTACTGCTTGGTGTAGATCCTCGGAAGGCTGATCAGATGGTTAGAGGATCAGCGGTGCTTCCAAAAGGTCTCGGAAAGAATGTCAGAGTTGCTGTTATAACTAAGGGTGAAGAGGAAAAGGAGGCCCTCGAAGCGGGTGCCGATTATGTTGGGTATCAGGATTTAATTGAAAAGATAAAAAACGGGTGGCTTGAATTTGATGCATTAGTTGCCACTCCCGATGTTATGCCTGAACTTGCAAAGCTTGGAAAGATACTCGGTCCAAGGGGTTTAATGCCTTCGCCTAAGACTGGTACAGTGACAAAAGAAGTGGGGCGTATTGTTAAAGAACTGAAAATGGGTAGGGTTGAGTTTAAAGTAGATAAAACGGGGAATGTTCATGTTCCAGTGGGTAAGGCTTCTTTCCCTGAAGAGGCACTTAAAGAGAATATTTTGGCGTTTTTCCAAGAACTGATTAATGCTAAGCCAAAAACTGCGAAAGGCACCTATATTAAACAGGCTTATCTGAGTACAACAATGGGACCAAGTATTAAGCTGGATCTTAATAGTATATATTCACAACTGGAGAGGGTGTAATATGGTTAAAGTTAGACCGGAAAAGATTGAGAAAGTAAAGGAATTAAAGGAAAAGCTTGATAACGCAAAAGCTTTCTACCTCTGCAATTACGCCGGATTGACAGTTGCTGAAATCACCGAATTAAGGAGAAGACTTAGAGAGAAGGGTGCAATTCTTAAAGTTGTTAAGAATACGACCCTCTATTTTGCGCTTAAGGAGAAAAACTTGCAGGAGTTAGAAAAGTTTATACCGGGGCCAACGGCGGTTTTGTTTGCAATGGAAGATGAGGTCGAACCTCTTAAAATTGCTTTTGACTACTCTAAGGAAATTTCAAAATTTTCTTTCAAGGCTGGATGGCTGGATGGTAGGATTTTCGGCCCCGAGGAAGTTAACATTATTGCCAAACTGCCCACGAAGAAAGAGCTTCAAGCTCAGGTAGTGGGTGCACTTAATGCACCTATTTTTAAGCTTGTTTATTCTTTGAACTGGCCAATACAGGCCTTAGTTTTTGCACTTGAGCAAATTAGAAAACAAAAAGAGGAGGTTAAGTAAAATGGCTGAAAAAAAGAGCGTTGCTGAAATAGTGGAAATGATTGAGTCTTTATCCGTACTGGAGCTCTCCCAACTGGTGAAGGAACTGGAGAATAAATTTGGCGTTTCTGCTGCTATGCCAGTTATGGCAGGACCTGTTGCTGCTGGCGCGGCACCTGCCGCTGCAGTAGAAGAAAAGACAGAGTTTGATGTTATTCTTGTTGATGCAGGTCAGGATAGGATCAATGTTCTGAAAGAAGTGAGGGCATTAACTGGGCTTGGTTTAAAAGAGGCAAAGGATTTTGTCGATAACTTGCCTAAGCCTCTTAAAGAAGGAGTTTCTAAGGAAGAAGCGGAGAAGATTAAACAGCAGTTCGAAAAGCTGGGTGCCAAAGTAGAGATTAAGTAATTACTCCCACGAGTATACCTTGTCTACAATAAATCTTTTGGGCGTTAAATGGGGCTTTATGCCCCATTTAGCTATTTGGTAAAAAATTGATAGGAGGTGAATTTTGTCTAACATGGACAAAATTATAAGGATTGGATATAAGCCTGAAAAATACCCGATGCCGGATCTTCTTTTCATTCAGCTGGACTCCTTCAGAAAACTTTTATCTGAAGGAGTTCCAAAGGAAGAGCGGCCATTGGGTAGTTTAGAGTATATATTCAGAGAATTCTTTCCTGTAACGGATAAAAATGGCATATATAGACTCGAGTATGTCGATTACTCTGTAGGTACTCCACGCCTTACACCCGAGGAGTGTAAGGAGAAAAATTTGACCTATTCTGTCCCTCTTAAGGCACTCTTCAGACTCTCCAAAAAGAATCCTGAAACGAAGGAATTCGAAGAGAGCATAACTCAAGAAGTCTATATGGGTGAAATTCCCTATATGACGAGTCGTGGCACTTTCGTTATTAATGGTGTGGAAAGGGTTCTTGTCAGCCAGATACACAGAGCACCAGGAGTTTATTTTGAGGGTCCTGAAGTGGAAGGCGAATCTTTGCCCTGTAAAGCCTTGCTTGTTCCGTATAGGGGGCCATGGGTCGAGTTTATCATTGATGGTAACAAGAATCTCACTGTAACCGTTTCCAAGAGAAGAAAGATTCCCTTTACGAGGCTCTTTAGAGCGCTTACCGGATTGCCCTTTGTTGAAATTTTCAAAATGTTTCTTAAGGCTGAAAAACTCGATGTAGATGAAATCACCGAACCTGAAAGGTATATTCTTGCTAAGGATATTGTAGATACAACTACTGGTGAGGTTCTCTTTGGGGCTCTTGAACCCTTAAATTCCACCATTTTAAAGGAGCTAAAAGCAAGAAATGTAAAAAAGGTTGAAGTGTTTGATGTTGAAACGCCAGAAGGGAGTGTCCTTTATACCACTTACAGGCAGGATAGGTTAAAGAAAGAAGCAGATGCTATTGGTAACATTTACCGTACTTTAAAGTTTAGTCAGCCTCCAAGCGATTTGGAAGAGGCCAGGACTTTCATTAAGAACTTTTTCCTCAGTGAAGCCTATTTCTACCTCGGAGAGGTCGGAAGATATAAGTTTAACCTAAGGCTCTATGGAGAGCAGAAAAAGACTGAGCACGTTCTCACAATTGAAGATATTGTTGAAGTAGTGAGAAAGCTTGTTGAATTGCACAAAGGGGAAGTGGAGCCTGATGACATTGATGACCTTGCTAATAGAAGGGTTCGCAGTGTTGGAGAGCTCCTTTACGAACAACTTAGAGAGGCTTTCGGAAGAAAACTGGTTAGAAACATTGCGGAAAAGATTCTTTCTATAACTGATGAAGCGAGAATTGTTCCAAAGGTACTAATTGATCCAAAGGTGATTACCAGTTCCCTTATAAATTTCTTTATGCGCGACACCCTCTCCCAGTTTCTCGATCAGACGAATCCCCTTTCTGAGCTTACCCATAAGAGACGTATATCCGCTTTTGGTAGGGGCGGGTTGACAAAAGAAACTGCAGGTTTTGAGGTGAGAGACGTTCATCCTTCTCATTATGGTAGGCTGTGTCCCATTGAAACGCCGGAAGGACAAAATGTAGGGTTGATTAATTCCCTTACGACTTATGCCAAAGTTGATGAATATGGATTCATTAAAACACCTTTGAGAGTTGTAGAGAATGGGAGAGTTACTGACAAGATTGTCGAACTTAGCAGGAATGAAGAAAAGGATGCCTATGTTGCATCGGCTGATGTAGAATATGACCCTGAAACTGGCTTAATCAAGGATAGCAAGGTTTGGGTAAGGTATAAGGATGATTATGTGGAAGTGGAAAGAGAAAAAGTGAATTATATTGATGTTTCGCCGCGTCAGGTGATTTCGCCCTCTGCTTCGCTTATTCCCTTCCTTGAGCATGATGACGCCCTAAGAGCTTTGATGGGTTGTAACATGCAAAGGCAAGCGGTTCCCTTGGTTGATCCAGAACCTCCAATCGTGGGAACGGGGATGGAAGCAAAAGTTGCAAGAGATTCAGGAACCCTTCTCATAGCGAGAAATAGCGGAACAGTAGTTTATGTTGATTCTAAGAGAGTTCTTGTGAGGGTTTCCAAGAGAGGCAAGAAACTCTCTAAGTTTGAAGACGAAATCGAAGAATACAATCTCATAAAGTTCCGAAGGTCTAATCAAAATACCCTCATAAATATGCGGCCTGTTGTAAAGGTAGGAGACAAGATTAAGGCCGGTGATATCATTGCCGATGCTGCTGCTACGAAAAATGGAGAGCTTGCGCTTGGCAAGAACCTTCTTGTAGCCTTCCTTCCTTGGTATGGATACAATTACGAAGACGCTATTGTGGTTTCTGAAAATATCCTCAAGGAGGATGCTTTAACTTCCATACATATACTTGAGTTTGAGGTTGAAGTGAGAGAGACTACTCTCGGTCCTGAGGAGGTTACGAATCAGATACCAGGAGTGATGGAAGAGGATTTAAGGAATCTTGACAATTACGGAATTATCCGCGTAGGTGTAGAGGTTAAACCAAGGGATATCCTGGTCGGCAAGGTTACACCAAAAGGTGAAGAGGAGGAGCTCTCTCCAGAAAAGAAGCTGCTTCTTGCCGTTGTTGGATATGAACAACCTGTCAAGGATACATCAAAGAGGGTACCACCAGGTGTGTCGGGATATGTAGTTGACGTAGTTATTTTGACCAAAACGAAGAATGACCCACTTTCGCTAAAAGTCATCAAGGAACGTAAGGAAAAGGCTTATAGAAGGGCGGAGGAGGAAAAAAGGCTGTTAAAGACAAGGCTTAGGGATTTTATCATGGAAGTTTTAATTGATGAGGTACTTGCTGACGATCTGAAGGCTAAGGATGGAACCGTTGTTTTACCGAAAGGTACGTTGGTGACCCGAGAAATATTAGATGATCTCGTTTTAAATAGGCGCGTTGACCTTACCAGACTCAATTATGATTCTCCAATTATAGCAGAAGAGAAGCTTGAGCGTATAAGAAATATGATTCAAGACTTTCACAAGAGAGAGAGAGAAATTGATGAAAAATTGAGTCAGACGCTACAGGAAATTGAAAGGGGAGATGAATTGCCTCCTGGAGTGAATCAGTTGATTAAGATATATATTGCACAGAAGAGAAGACTTCAGGTCGGAGACAAAATTACTGGAAGGCATGGGAATAAAGGCGTTGTGGCAAAGATAGCACCTGTTGAAGATATGCCATTTTTGGACGACGGAACACCCGTCGACCTGGTTTTAAGTCCTCTTGGGGTTCCATCTCGTATGAATGTAGGGCAGATTCTGGAAACAATTCTGGGTTGGGCAGGTAAGAAGAAGGGTGTTTATTACGCTTGTCCCGCTTTTGAAGGAATGACTGTGGAAGAGATTCAGAGAGAAATGGAAGAGGCAGGGTTGACATATCCGGGCAAGGTAAGATTAAGAGATGGAAGAACGGGAGAATATTTCGAGTACCCGGTAACAGTGGGTTACATGTACATAATAAAACTTATTCACATGGTAGAAGATAAGATCCATGCGAGGGCAATTGGTCCCTATTCTTCGATTACCCAGCAGCCTGTAGGTGGTAAATCTCACTTTGGTGGGCAGAGATTCGGAGAGATGGAAGTTTGGGCTCTTGAAGCACACGGTGCAGCTTATACCTTGCAGGAACTTTTGACTATAAAATCAGATGACATTGAAGGTCGAAACAAGCTTTATAAAGAATTACAACTGGGTAAGAGACCAAAAGAGCCAGGACTTCCAGCGTCTTTCAAGGTTCTTGTTAATCACCTTAGAGGCCTTTGCCTTGATGTTGAATTAAAAACCGCTGAAGAAAAAGATAAACATTTTTTAAAACCAAACTTTAAGTCGGAGTAGACTATGGAAAAATTATTGCCAAAAAATTTGTTGTCAATAAGGATCAAAATAGCTTCGCCTGAGACCATAAGAAGTTGGTCTCACGGTGAAGTGACAAGCTCAGAGACTATTAACTATCGAACGCAGAAACCCGAACCTGGTGGACTTTTCTGTGAAAGAATTTTTGGCCCTGTGAAAGATTATGAATGTAGTTGCGGAAAGTATAAGGGCAGGAAGTATAGGGGCGTAAAGTGCGATCGGTGCGGTGTTGAGGTTACAGAGAAGAGGGTAAGAAGGGAAAGAATGGGACATATTGAGCTTGCAGTACCAGTTGCACATATATGGTTCTATAAAGCAGTTCCATCTCCTATTGGTATACTCCTCGATCTTAGTGTTAAGGACCTTGAAAGGGTTATTTACTATGATGCCTACATTGTGACGAAGGTTTCAGAAGACCTTGCGAGGGGTGGTGAATCGAGTGATGTAAAGTTAAGAGTAGGACAGGTGTTATCTGTTGCTGAGTACGAAGAATACAAGAAACAGTATGGTAACCAGTTTGAGGCAGAAATGGGGGCTCCGGGAATAAAGAAGATTCTTGCCAGCATGAATCTTGAAGACCTCAGAAATGAGCTTAGGGTTAAAATTAAGAAAGAACAGTCGCCAATTAAAAGAGCCAAGTTCCTCAAGAAATACAAGATCGTTCAAGCACTTTTAAATTCTAAAACTCGTCCTGAATGGATGATTTTGGAAGTAATTCCTGTAATTCCGCCGGATTTGAGACCGATTGTATTCCTTGAGAACGGCCAGATAGCTACTACTGAAATTAACCAGCTCTACAGGCGAGTTATAATGAGAAATAACAGATTAAAACAGCTGATAGAGCAAGGTGCCCCTGAGATTATTATCAACAATGAAAAGCGTAATCTTCAGGAAGCTGTTGAGGCTTTGTTAGATAATTCTAAAAGAAGAAGGCCCGTTATTTCACCTAAGGGTGGAAGAAAGCTAAAATCTATTTCCGACGTTCTTAGAGGCAAAAAGGGTGTTTTAAGAAGGAATCTATTGGGGAAGAGGGTAGACTATTCTGGGCGTTCAGTGATCGTGGTTGCACCGGAACTAAAAATAAATCAGGTTGCACTACCAAAGGAAATGGCACTTGAACTTTTCCGACCGATGGTGGAACATAAACTCAATGAATCCGGCCTTGCAAGTAGCATAAGGGAAGCTGAGGCGAAACTGAGGCAGAGAGATCCAGCAATCTGGGAAATGCTAGAAAAGATAGTCAAAGATCATCCGGTACTTCTTAACAGAGCTCCAACACTACATAGACCCTCCATTCAAGCTTTTGAGCCAGTTCTATGGGAGAACAAAGCCATTGGTCTTCATCCTCTCGTTTGCCCTGCTTTCAATGCAGACTTTGACGGAGATACAATGGCAGTTTATGTACCTATTTCCTACGAGGCTCAGCTGGAAAGCTATGGGATCCTTCTTTCAATATACAACATCCTATCACCTGCTCACGGTGGACCATTAGCGGCCCCCACCCGCGACATAGTGCTCGGATTGAACTACCTTACGAAAATCTTGCCTAAGGATAAAGGTGAAGGGAAGCTCTTTTCTTCTCCTGAAGAGGCACTTATAGCTTACGAAAATGGTTATGTAGGACTTAGAGCTAAAATTAAGGTGAAGGTAAAAGATGAAATCATCGAAACTACCGTAGGACGAATAATTTTCAATGATGCGCTACCTGAAGAGTTGAGGTTTATAAACGAAGAGATGAGAAAGGGCCAGCTTTCCAACTTGGTTTCCATTGCACATAAAAAGTTAGGACCTGCAAGAACCGCTGAGCTTCTCGACGCCTTAAAGGACCTTGGCTTCAAATATTCAACGATAGCCGGTATAACTTTTGGTATGGACGATATGGTGGTTCCTGATAAGAAGAAAGAAATTGTTCAGAAAGCTCGGGAAGAGGTAGAAAAGGTTTTAAAGGCTTACGAGAAGAGGACAATTTCTGAAAAGGAAAAACAGCTTTTGGTTCAGTCCATATGGACTCGTGCAACGGAAGAAGTCAAGAAAGAAATGTTAAAAGTTATGGAGAAGGATAAGGATGGATTTAACCCCATTTACATGATGCTTAAGTCAGGTGCGAGAGGTAACGAAGACCAGGTAAAGCAGCTTGCAGGAATGCGTGGACTCATGGCCAAACTTGGAAAGGTGAAAACGCAAATTAACCAGCTTCTCGAAGTGCCGATTATTTCAAATAATAAAGAGGGATTTAAGGTCCTTGAATACTTCATTTCTACGCACGGGTCAAGGAAAGGTCTTGTAGACACTGCTATGAAGACATCTCTTTCAGGCTATTATACAAGAAGATTGGTAAATGTTGCCCACCATATAGTTGTAACGGAAGAAGACTGCGGTACGCTCACGGGAAGAAAGGTAACCGCTTTATTGGACGAAAGGAATCAACCACTTATTACCCTTGCGGAGAGGATAGTGGGACGTGTGGCACTGGAAGATATTTATCATCCCATAACCGGCGAAATTATTGTTGAAGAAGGTCAGGAGATTGATGAAGAAGCGGCAAAGAAAATCGAAGAAAGTGGAATTACTGAAGTATGGGTCAGATCTGTTTTAACCTGTAAAGCGAAGAAGGGAGTTTGCGCGAAATGCTATGGTAGAAATCATGCAACCGGGCATTTTGTTGAAGTCGGTGAAGCTGTTGGTGTAATGGCGGCGCAGTCACTGGGAGAACCGAGCACTCAGCTTACTTTGAGAACATTTCACACGGGTGGTGCTGGTGAGAGAACTGCAGGTGCGTCATATCACGAAGCTCCTTTTGATGGAGTTGTAGAGTTTGTGAATTTAAAAGTGGTAGTCAACCCCAGAGCAGGAATGATAAACGCAGGCAAAAGGTCCCGTATCATAATTAGAACTTTAGATGGTAAGCTTGAAAGAAAATTTGAAGTGCCTTATGGCTCAAGGGTTTACGTTGAGGACGGCCAGAAGGTTCAGAAAGGTCAGCTTCTCTGCGAATGGGACCCATACAGATATCTGATTCTTGCTACGCGTAAAGGCAAAGTTGTATATATTGACCTGGTTCCTGGTAAGACCTTAGTTACTGGTGCTGAAGAGGAAAAAATCGTAAGATTTGACAGAAGGTCTACCCTTTATCCAAGAATACATATTGTTGACCCAGAGTCTGGTGAATTGTTAGAGGAAATATTGCTCTCCAACGGAGCAATTTTATCTGCAGACATCAATGAAGGTGACATTGTAGAGCCTGGCGATATACTTGCTAGGTTACCAATTAAGGACGTTTTAGCATTGGGTACAAGGGATATCACTGTAGGATTTCAGGCCATTGAGTACTGGCTTGAACTTTTCACGGAATCAATTCTCGATATTTATGCCTACGGAGGTAGCAGATTTAAACATGCTATTCTATCTGAGATTAGTGGGAGGGTCAGCATTGAAAAAGGAGATAAAGGAAAATATATTATTAGAGTTACCAGTGATTCTGGAGAGGTAAGAGAATACCCGATATTCGGGCAGTATTTAACAGTAGCAGAAGGCGATTGGGTTGAAGCAGGTGAACAGCTTACTGGTGGAAGAATCAATCCCAAGGACATTTTGAGAATCAAAGGTATTGATAAGGCGCAAGAATTCCTCTTGGACAATATATTGCGGAGCTACGCAGCTTCCGACGTAAAGATCAAAGATGTACATGTTGAAATCTTTGTAAGGCAAATGGGAAGGAAGGTGCTGATTAAAGATGCTGGCGATACAAAGAATCTTGTTGAAGGTGATCTTGTGGATATAAGTGTAGTTGAGGAGGAAAACAAAGAAGTCCGTGAGAAAGGAGGAAGACCCGCGACCTACGAATTCCAGTTACTTGGAATAAAGAAGGCTGCTCTGGCTTCTGAAAGCTTTCTCTCTGCTGCTTCATTCATTGAGACTACCAAAGTTCTTACCGAAGCTGCGATAGCTGGTAAAGAAGATAGACTTGAGGGGCTTATAGAGAATGTAATTATTGGTAATTTGATCCCAGCAGGCACTGGAGCAAGGAAGTACAGGAATCTCGTAGTGGAAGAAGAAGAGCTTCTCAAAGAAGAGGAGGAAGAGCTTTCAGAAAGCGAAGAATAAAAGCACATTTAAACTTGAACGTTTATTGATATTGCAGTAAAATTAATCACTGCATTTAAAGGGGGAAGTATTATGCCGACAATTAATCAACTTGTTAGGTTGGGTAGAAAGCCAAAGAAGAGGAAGTCAAAATCACCTGCCCTGGATGGGTGTCCTCAAAAGAGGGGAGTTTGTATAAGGGTTTATACGACTACACCAAAGAAGCCTAATTCTGCTCTGAGAAAAGTAGCTAAGGTCCGTTTATCTAACGGAAAAGAGGTAATAGCATATATACCAGGTGAAGGGCACAATCTTCAAGAACACTCAGTGGTTCTCGTAAGGGGGGGTAGAGTAAAGGACCTCCCGGGTGTTAAGTATCACATTATAAGAGGAAAATACGACGCTGCAGGTGTAGAGGGAAGAAAGAATTCCAGATCCCTTTATGGGACGAAAAAGCCTAAAAAGTAAGGAGGCGGTAATTTTATGAGAAGAAGAAGAGCTCCTGAACGTGAGATTTCGCCGGATCCAAAGTATGGATCCGTTATTGCTGCAAAATTTATTAATAATTTGATGTGGGACGGAAAGAAGACAATTGCACAGAAGATCTTTTATAAAGCTATTGAACTTATCGAGCAGAAGACGAAGAGCAACGGTATTGAAATTTTTGAAAAGGCCATAGAGAATGTGAAGCCGAAAGTTGAGGTAAGACCGAGGAGAGTGGGAGGTGCCACCTATCAGGTGCCGGTGGAAGTCCGTCCCAAAAGGCAGCTTTCTTTAGCAATTAAGTGGATAATAAGGGCTGCAAGATCAAGGCCGGAAAGAAGGATGTACGAAAGACTGGCCAACGAGATAATTGAAGCTTCCCAGAATCAGGGAGCAGCGATAAAGATAAAGGAAAATGTTCACAAGATGGCGGAGGCCAATAAGGTATTCGCACATTACAAGTGGTAAGAATTTGGGAAATGGAGATATTATTTGATAACATAGCAAACCTGCGAAACATCGGATTTGCCGCTCACATTGATGCCGGTAAAACAACTACTACTGAAAGAATTTTGTTTTACACCAAAAAAATTCACCGTCTTGGTGATGTAGATGAAGGCACTGCAACCACTGATTATCTGATTCAAGAGAAGGAAAGGGGTATTACTATAACCAGTGCTGCTGTTAGCTGCTACTGGAAAGGTCATAGAATAAATATCATTGATACCCCTGGCCATGTGGATTTTACCGTTGAAGTAGAAAGGTCTCTCAGGGTCCTTGATGGATTGATTGTCATTTTTTGTGGTGTTGCAGGAGTTCAACCTCAGTCTGAGACAGTGTGGCACCAGGCTGACAGATACAAGGTGCCAAGGATTGTTTTTATAAACAAGCTTGACCGTGTAGGTGCTGATCCTTTTAGGGTAATGAAGGAGATAGAGGAGAAGTTCAACGTTATTGCGCTCCCTATCCAGGCTCCAATTGGAATTGAGGACAATTTTGTTGGTGTTATAGATGTTATAACGAAGAAGAAGTATATTTGGGATGTGGACGAGACAGGAGAGAATTACAGAATTGAAGATGCGACGGACAAAGAGATTGAGGAAGTGAGAAACAGGCTTTTGGATAAGCTGGCTGAAATAGATGAAGAAATATTGAAGCTTGTGATAGATGAAAAAGAAATTACTGCAGATATTCTCAAATCTTCTATTAGAAAAGCAACGCTTTCTATGAAAGCAATCCCTGTTCTTATGGGAGCTGCCCTTAAAAATAAGGGAATTCAACCGCTTCTTGATGCAATTATAGATTATCTTCCTTCTCCGATTGACAAAGGCGATGTTGTTGGCATTGACCCGAAGACAGGAGAATATGTGAAACGTTCACCGACTTATGATGCACCGTTTTCTGCGGTCGTATTTAAGATACAAAATGATCCGCATGCTGGGAATGTTTTGTTTACTCGAGTATATTCGGGAGTTTTGAGTGTTAACCAGAAAGTGCTTAATTCTGCCACCGGGAAGATCGAGAGGGCAATGAGAATTTATCTTATTCATGCAGATAAAAAAGAGCCGATTAAGGAAGCGAAGGCTGGAGAAATTGTTGGGATAGTTGGGATAAAGGATGTAAAAACCGGTGACACCCTATGTGACCCTGAAGCACCTATTTTCTTTGAAGGCATGCACTTTCCGGAACCGCTCATATCCATTGCAATTGAGCCCAAATCTTCCAAAGATGAGGGAAAACTTAACGAAGTTCTTAATATACTCCAGATTGAAGACCCCAGTTTCAAAGTTGGGAAGGATAGAGAAACGGGTCAGCTTCTTATCAGTGGGATGGGTGAATTGCACCTTGAAATCATCGTTGACAGGATAGTTAGAGAATTCAAAGTACCTGTTAGGACAGGAAAGCCTCAGGTCACATATAGGGAGACAATAACGGTCGAAACGGAAGTTGAGGAACACTTTGAGAGAGAAATTGGGGGAGTGAAAGAAAGAGGGTATGCAAAGGTTAAGCTTGTTCCCCGTAAGAGAGGCGAGGGGAACAAGGTAACGATAATACCAGAAATTAACCCACAGCTTCGGGAACTTTTTATAAATATTGCCTACGAATCGATATCGTTTGGGCCGATTATGGGTTATCCCGTAACCGATGTGGAGGTACAAATCCTTTACCTGGGTGAAGATAGTACCTTTACTCATCTTGGAAATGAGCTTGCATTGAGAAGGGCAATCCAGAAGGCTTTGCAGGAGGGTAAACCCATCCTGTTAGAGCCAGTCGTTCTTCTTGAAGTGGTTTGTCCCTCTGAGTACATAGGGAATGTTGTCAGTGACCTGGGACAGAGGGGAGGAGAGTTGGACAAAATTGAGAATATAAGCGATAACATTCAGAAGCTTAAAGCCTATGTTCCTTTGAGAAAACTCCTTGGTTACGTGACAGATTTGAGGTCACTAACCCAAGGGAGGGCAAGCTTCTGGATGAAATTGGATCATTATTCACCAGTAAAAAAGGAGAAAACATTAACAATATGATGGAGGTATGTAGAAATGGCTAAGGAAAAGTTTGTAAGAACCAAACCTCACATAAATGTGGGTACTATCGGTCACATTGACCACGGAAAAACCACTTTGACTGCTGCAATAACAAAATACCTCTCCCTGAAAGGATTGGCTAATTACGTGCCTTATGATCAGATTGATAAGGCGCCAGAAGAAAAGGCTCGCGGAATTACAATTCAGCTGGCGCACGTCGAATATGAGACGGAAAAACGCCACTATGCTCATATTGACTGCCCTGGTCATGCAGACTACATTAAGAACATGATTACCGGTGCTGCTCAGATGGATGGTGCAATTCTCGTCGTTTCAGCAGCTGACGGTGTTCAGCCACAGACAAGGGAGCACGTTCTCCTTGCCAGACAGGTAAATGTTCCTTACATAGTGGTGTTTATGAACAAGATCGATATGCTTGATGATCCGGAGCTACAGGAACTTGTGGAACTCGAGGTCAGAGACCTCTTAAATAAATATGAGTTCCCTGGTGACGAGGTACCAGTCATTAAAGGTTCTGCCCTCAAGGTAATTGAGGAATGTGGTGAGGATCCAAATTGTGAGTGGTATAAACCAATTCAAGAACTTCTTGATGCGTTGGACAACTATATTCCTGAGCCTCAGCGTGCAGTCGATAAGCCGTTCTTGATGGCTATTGAAGACGTGTTCTCGATTACTGGTCGTGGAACAGTGGTTACTGGAAGAGTGGAGCGTGGAAGACTTACACCCGGTGAAGAAGTTGAGATAGTTGGTTTCAGAGATGAACCCATTAGAACGGTTGTGACCTCCATCGAAATGTTTAGAAAGGAACTCGATGAGGCACTTCCTGGTGATAATGTTGGATTGCTCCTAAGGGGTATAAAGAAAGAGGATGTAGAGAGAGGGATGGTCGTGGCAAAGCCTGGTTCAATTAATCCTCATAAAAAATTCAGAGCCCAGGTTTACGTTTTAACCAAAGAAGAAGGCGGACGCCATACACCATTTATGACGGGTTACAGACCACAATTCTATTTCAGAACTACTGACGTTACTGGCACGATTACCCTTCCTGAAGGGAGGGAAATGGTGATGCCTGGTGACCATGTAAACCTTCTTGTTGAACTGATGTATCCTGTTGCAATCGAAAAAGAGCTTAGATTTGCGATTCGTGAAGGTGGTAGAACAGTCGGTGCAGGTGTTGTAACCGATATCGTTGAGTAAAAATCATGGTACTGGAAGCGAAAATAAGAATTAAGTTGAAGTCGTTTGATCCGGTGCTCCTGGACCGCTCAGCGCAAAATATTGCTCATACAGCAAGATCCAGCGGTGCAGAGGTTTCAGGTCCAATTCCTCTCCCAACAAAAAGGACTTTATTTTCAGTTATCAGATCTCCACACATAGACAAGAGGTCTCAGGAGCAGTTTGAACTTAAAGTCCACAAGAGACTAATAGAAATAAGAAAGCCTACGGCAGAAACAATAGACAAGCTCTCCAGGTTGGATTTACCCCCTGGAGTAGATGTAGAAATAAAAATGATTTGAGGTGAACTATGGCAGGGTTAATTGGTAGAAAACTGGGTATGACCCAGATCCCTACCAAAGACGGCTCGATGATCCCTGTTACGGTCATTGAAGCCGGCCCCTGTACTGTAATACAGGGGAAGACTCTGGAAAGGGATGGTTATACCGCAATAAAGGTAGGCTATGGTGAGGTTGAGGCAAAAAAACTAAACAAGCCTCAACTGGGTGAAATGCGCAAAGCACTGGGTGAAAGGGAAAAGTATCCTGCGTTGGTGGTGAAAGAATTTCGAGTCGATGACGTCTCAAAGTTTCAAATTGGGCAGGAGATAAAGATTGAAGACCTCTTTACTGAAGGCGAGCGCATAGATATTACCGGCATTTCAAAGGGTAAAGGATTTCAAGGTGTGATTAAAAGATGGGGCTTTTCAGGAGGACCGAAGTCTCACGGTTCAAAATTCCACAACAGACCGGGTTCAATCGGACAGCATACGGAGCCTGCGAGGGTTTACAAAGGCAAGAAATTGCCTGGTCACGATGGTCTCAAGCGCATAACCGTTAAAAATCTTGAGATAGTCAAGATCATTCCTGACAAGAATGTGGTTCTCGTAAAAGGTGCAGTTCCCGGACCAAGGGGTGGAATAGTGTTTCTAAAGAAAGCTAAGGAGAGAGAGCAATGAAAGCACCTTTATACAACGCAAACGGTGAGCATATAGGCGAAATTGAGTTAAAGAATGAATTGTTTGGTGTTAAACCCAATCTTCATCTGCTTTGGGAGGTAACAAGGCTTTATCTTGCTAATCGGAGACAGGGGACCCACAAGGCGAAGACAAGGGCAGAAGTCAACGCTTCCGGAAGGAAGATTTATCCGCAGAAAGGTCTTGGAAGAGCGAGACACGGTGACGTGAAAGCTCCCATATTTGTCGGAGGTGGCAAAGCTCACGGACCGAGACCCAGGGATTACTATACGGAGATCCCCACTAAGATTAAGAGGCTTTCTCTTTTACATTCACTGGCGGACAAGGCACAAAATGGACGGATTTTTGTGATCGAGAAATTTGAATTTCAAATACCAAAAACTAAAAGGATGGCTGAGATTCTGAATAAGATGGGGCTTGGTAAAGAAAAGACTTTAGTCCTTTCCACTGAGTATAATAAAAATCTCTATCTTTCAGGAAGAAATATTCCTTACTGCAATGTTCTGGAGGTCAAAGATGTCAACACCTTAGAGGTTCTTAATCACAAGTACATAGTGATAGAAAAAGATGGGCTGGAGAAATTAGAAAAGAGGTTAGTGATATGAGGGATCCGAGGGACATAATAATAAGGCCAATAATTACTGAAAAATCGGCACTTTTGAGAGAGCAAGGCCAATTTGTTTTCGAAGTAGCTCCTGATTCTAATAAGATCGAGATTAAGAAAGCAATTGAAGAGCTTTTTAAGGTTCATGTGGAAAAGGTTAGGGTGATTAACGTTAAGCCCAAGCCACGAAGAGTGAGACTTGCGCCTGGATACACTAAAGCATGGAAAAAGGCGATTGTAACACTGAAAAAAGGTGAATCCATCCCGTTCTTTGAAGGAGTGTAATTATGGGAGTCAAAAAATTTAGACCAGTCACGCCATCGCGGCGTTTTATGACGGTATCAGATTTTTCGGAAATTACCAAGGAAGAGCCCGAAAAATCACTTCTTGAGCCCCTTAAAAAGTCGGGCGGTAGGAACAATACTGGTAGAGTTACTGTAAGGTTCCGTGGCGGAGGCCACAAAAGGCACTACAGAATAATAGATTTCAAGAGAAATAAATATGGAGTTCCAGCGAAGGTTGTTGCAATTGAATACGACCCTAATAGAACTGCCCGGATTGCTTTGCTTCACTATGTAGATGGAGAAAAAAGGTACATTATCGCTCCTGATGGGCTTAAAGTCGGTGATATTGTAACATCTGGTCCGGATGCCGAAATTAAAGTTGGCAATGCCCTACCGCTGGAGAGGATTCCAGAAGGGATCCCCATACACAATATTGAACTGGTGCCTGGAAAAGGAGGACAGCTGGTAAGAGCTGCTGGCGCGAGTGCCGTGATATTATCCAAAGAAGGCAGATATGCCCATGTACAGCTTCCATCTGGTGAGGTTAGATTAATAAACCTCAAATGCTATGCTACAATTGGTCAAGTTTCTAACTTGGATCACGAGAACATCGTTATAGGTAAAGCAGGAAGATCGAGATGGCTTGGCAGAAGGCCACATGTTCGTGGTATGGTTATGAACCCCGTAGATCATCCGCTTGGCGGTGGTGAAGGCAGATCAAAATCTGGAAGGCATCCTTGCAGTCCTACAGGCATTGTAGATGGTAAAAAGACCAGAAAGAAGAAAAAAGCCAGTGATAGATTCATTGTAAGGAGGCGCAAATAATGGCCAGATCAAAGAAAAAAGGTCCTTTTGTTGATGCTAAGCTATACAAGAGAATAATGGAGATGAATGAGAAGGGTGAGAAAAAGGTTATAAAGACCTATTCAAGGGCTTCTATGATACTGCCGGAATTCGTTGGGCACACTATTGCGGTCCATAACGGAAGGAAGTTTATACCTGTTTATATTACACCGGAAATGGTAGGGCATAGACTGGGTGAATTTTCTCCTACAAGAACTTTTAGAGGTCATAAGGATAAAAAGGCTGAAAAGGCGAGGTTAAAATGATGGAAGGGAGATGCGTTTTAAAATATAGGAGGATTTCCCCTAAGAAAGTTGCCCCTCTTCTTGATGAGATTAGGGGGAAGAGTGTAGCCGAAGCAATGAGAATGCTCAAGGTTCTTAACAAGAAATCTGCGAGATTTGCAATTAAAGCTATTAAAGCTGCAGTTGCTTCATATAGAGATAAGGGCGGAGATTTACCTGAGGATAGGCTTTATATAAAGGTCGCAAAGGTTGACAGAGGACCAATCTGGAAGAGGGTTAGGCCCATGTTTAGAGGTATGGCCACATTGATTTTAAAAAGAACCTCACATTTGACTATTGAAGTAGCCCCCAAGGAGGTTGAATAATGGGTCAGAAAGTTCATCCTTACGGTTTTAGGATAGGTGTTAATAAAGGTTGGTTGTCCCGCTGGTATGCGGACGATACCCATTACAGGAAGTTTGTTAAGGAAGATTATGAGATTAGAAAATACATAAAAGCACGTTTTAAAGAGGCCGGTATATCCAGAGTGGAGATCGAAAGAGTTTTGCCCGATAAAATCTCTATCTCCATCTATACGGCAAGACCCGGTATGATAATTGGTAGAGGGGGTAAGGAGATCGAGTCTTTTAAAAAGGAGCTTGCGGTGATTGTTCCTTACAAGGACCTCCACATTGATGTGAAGGAGGTTAAGACACCTGAAATTGATGCTTCACTTGTTGCTCAGCAGATAGCTTTCAGGATAGAGCAAAGGGTTTCTCATAGGCGTGCTATGAAAAGGGCTGTGGAACAGGCAATGAAGGCTGGCGCACAGGGAATCAAAGTCTATTCTAAGGGTAGATTGGCAGGTGCGGAAATTGCAAGGAAGGAATGGTATTTGAAGGGCAGAGTGCCTCTACAGACGTTGAGAGCAGATATTGATTACGCTCAAGAGACTGCGTTTACCAAGTACGGAACCATCGGGGTAAAGGTTTGGATATACAAGGGAGATATATTGAAAAAGCCAACGGAGGAATAACCAATGTTAATGCCATCCAGAACCAAATATAGAAAACAACAGAGAGGAAGATTAAAAGGTGTTGCCCTTGCAGGAAATTATCTTGCTTTTGGTGAATATGGGCTTAAGACCCTTGAGGCCCACTGGCTCACCGCAAATCAGATTGAGGCTGCAAGGATGGCCATTTCGAGGTACTTAAAGAAAGGCGGAAAGCTGTGGGTGAGGGTATTTCCTGATAAGCCAGTTACAAAGAAGCCTGCCGAAACGAGGATGGGTAAGGGGAAAGGTAACGTGGAATTCTGGGTAGCTGTTGTGAAGCCTGGTAGAATTCTTTTTGAACTCAGCGGGGTTTCAGAGGAAGAGGCAAGAGAGGCTTTCAGGATTGCATCTCATAAATTACCTGTAAAAACTCGGTTTGTGTCAATTAAGGAAGGTGGAGTATGAAGGCCAGAGAATTGAGGGAACTTTCACTGGATGAACTTAACAAAAAATTAAAAGAACTTAAGGAAGAGCTTTTTACTTTAAGAATGGATAAAGCTCTTCACAGGCTTAACCAGCCTCACAGATTCAAACAGGTGAAGCGCGAAATTGCGAGAGTTCTCACGGTGATGAACGAGAAAAGAGGAGGCAACAATGGGAATTAGGAAACAGAGAATTGGTGTCGTTGTGAGTGATAAAATGAACAAAACAAGAGTCGTTGTATTTGAATTTCTTAAGAAGCACCCACTATACGGCAAGTACGTAAGAAGAAGGAAAAAATTTTACGTTCATGACGAAAAAAATGAATCCAGAGTTGGTGATGTTGTAAGAATCGAAGAGACAAGGCCTCTTTCTAAACTTAAGAGATGGAGATTAGTTGAAATAATTCGGAGAGCTCAAAGGAGGGAAGAAGAATGATACAAGATATTTCCAGAGTTAAAATTGTTGATAATACGGGTGCTCAGGAAGCTTTAATTATTAAGGTTCTCGGTGGAAGCAGAAGAAAATATGCTTACGTTGGGGATATTGTTGTGGTTACAATTAAAGATGCCATTCCCGGTTCACCTGTGAAGAAAGGCGACAAGGCAAGAGCGGTTATTGTAAGAACAAAAAAGGAACTGAGGCGTCCAGATGGAACTTACGTTAAATTTGATGACAATGCTGCGGTGTTAATTGACAATTTTAACGAGCCACGTGGTACCAGAGTTTTCGGTCCTGTTGCAAGAGAGTTGAGGGAAAAGAAGTTTATGAAAATTGTGTCCCTTGCTTCGGAGGTGGTGTAGAATGGGTATTAAGATTAAACGGGATGATTTAGTACTGGTTATAGCTGGTAAAGACAAAGGAAAGATTGGAAAGGTTAAAAAGGTTATTCGTGAAAAGTCGAGAGTTGTTGTTGAAGGTGTGAACATTGTTAAAAAACATATGAGAGCAAGGGGACCTGAACTGCCGTCGGGGATTATCCAGATGGAGGCACCCATTCATATTTCTAACGTGAAATTGGTTTGTCCTATGTGCGGTCAAGCTACACGAATTGGTTTTTTGATAAAAGAGGATGGTAAAAAGTCAAGAGTTTGCAAAAAATGTGGAAAGGAGATTGACTGATGTCCAGGTTGCTTAAAGAGTATAGAGAAAAAATTAGACCTCTTTTGATGAAAGAGCTTGGATTCAAGAACATTATGAGAGTTCCACGGATAGAGAAGATTGTGGTAAACGTGGGACTCGGTGAAGCGGTACAGGATCCAAAGCTTATAGAGGTTGTTTCCGAAGATTTGGCTCGAATTACGGGGCAAAAACCTCAGGTAAGGCGAGCTAAAAAATCCGTTGCTGCATATCATCTTAGAAAGGGAATGCCCGTTGGCTTGAGAGTTACGCTCAGAAAGCAAAGAGCCTATGACTTTCTCGACAGGTTAATAAATTTTGCCCTTCCCAGGGTTAGAGATTTTAGAGGGCTTAATAGAAACTCTTTTGATGGAAGAGGCAATTACAACTTTGGCCTTGATGAGCAAACGGTCTTCCCTGAGATTGACATTGATAAGGTTAAGAAGGTTTTTGGAATGGATATTGCAATTGTAACAACGGCAAAAACCGATGAAGAAGCGATGAAACTTTTGGAAGCCTTTGGGTTTCCATTTGAAAGGGGGTAAAAATCTATGGCTACAAAGGCAAAGTTTACAAGAGCCTTTACCATTGAACCAAAGTTCAAAGTAAGAAAAAGAAATAGATGTCAAATATGTGGCAGACCTCGCGGGTATATAAGAAAATTTGGAATTTGCAGAATCTGCTTCAGGGAACTGGCGTTAAGAGGCGAGTTACCCGGCGTTAAAAAGGCGAGCTGGTAAGGAGGTGAAGGTATGCTTACAGATCCCATTGCCGATATGATCACCAGGATTAGAAATGCAGTAAGGGCGAGGCACGAGAAGACAACAATTGCTGTAATTTCCAAGTTGAAGCTCGCTATACTGGACATTTTGAAAAGAGAAGGGTTTATAAAAGATTACAGAATTGTTTCCACGGAGAAGGGTGGTTTGATTGAAGTGACTCTGAATTATTTGAGTGGCGGTAGACCCGCAATTAACGATTTACAGAGGGTCTCCAAACCAGGAAGGCGGATTTACATAGGGAAGGATGAAATACCATGGATCAAGAATGGGATGGGAATCGCTATCATTTCAACCTCTCAAGGAGTGATTACTGACCGTGAGGCAAGAAAAAGAAAGATTGGAGGAGAATATCTCCTCTATGTCTGGTAAGGAGGTAGAAGATGTCAAGGGTCGGGAAAAAACCAATAGAAATTCCTAAGGGTGTTGAGTTAAAGCTTACCGGGAATCATATTGAAGTGAAGGGCCCCAAGGGCAAACTGGAAATGGATATTCACCCAGATATGAGGGTTAAGATTGAGGACAATAAAGTAATTGTGGAGAGGCCTTCGGATAAAAAGTTTCATAGGGCGCTGCATGGAACAACGAGGCAGCTTATAAATAATATGATCGAGGGTGTTACTAAAGGGTTTGTTAAGGAATTGGAGATCGTTGGTACTGGTTATCGTGCGAGGATGGAGGGTTCTAAGCTTGTTATTAGCGTGGGGTATTCTCATCCTGTTGAGTTTACACCACCACCTGGTATTCAATTTGAGGTAGAGGGACAGAATATTATACGAGTAAAGGGGATTGACAAATATCTCGTTGGCGATATTGCAGCTGCTATAAGGAGAGTAAGGCCTCCTGAACCTTACAAAGGAAAGGGAATAAGATATCGTGGTGAGATAGTGAGAAGAAAGGCTGGTAAGGCTGGTATTAAAGCTGGAGGGAAGTAATGGATAGGGAAACAAAGGTTTTGAAAAGAAAAAGACGCCATTTAAGAGTCAGAAAGAAAGTGAAGGGTACTGAAGAGAGACCAAGATTGGTGGTATTTAAATCTGCTAAGCACATATACGCTCAACTGGTTATTGACCCTCCCTTCGGACCATGCAGAGTTATTTGCGGCGCGTCGACACTTTCTCCTGAAATCCGTGAGGAGGTTAAAGCTGTTAAGGGAAAAATCGAAAAAGCCAAGCTTGTGGGAAAATTAATTGCCA
>CAZZKY010000140.1:0-9785 GCA_964654765.1 uncultured bacterium
GAACACAATTTAAAAAATGTTTTCGTAATAGAGCCAAGAGATTTTCTGAGAAGGGCCTTTATTAAAGAAATTCAAAACTCCAACCTGTTCCCACTGGCACAGAGCGAAGAGGAGGCAGACATAGTTCTTAGAGGAACCCTCGATAAGTTTTACATGAACTTCAGAATTCATAAAATGCCTCAACAACCAAACGGCCTTGAATATAAATTTTACACTGAAGGATGGATAAAGGCGACAATGTACGTGTATCAAAAAGATCAGCTAATCCACAAAATAGATGCAAAGAGTCAGATAAAAGACAAAGGGGAAATGTTTCTCTTCGGACATTGGGAAGATGCGGTCAGAGACGAACTGGATAGAATGCTTCAACCGATGATATTTGCAGTAATGGATTCAATTGAAAACTTCTTATCTCGAAGGTAGTTTCCTGATAAGTGCTATAAAGAAACCCTCAAACCCGGGGTTTAGGTGAGGTTCTATTCTTTTGCATTTTTTAATCTCGTCACTGAATCTAAACCGGTCCCACTCCACTACGCCAGAACTTAAATTAATACCGGGTAGCTCAAAATCAAGAATTTCTGCGTTTTCCCTTTCTTGCAACAAGTAGTTGACGATATATTCATTTTCTTCAGGGGTAACCGTGCAAGTGGAATAAACCATCACTCCACCAGGTTTCAATGAATCAAATCCACTAAGTATCAATCCTTTTTGGGTTGCCATCAATCTCCCAATCTTTTCTCGACCCCACCATTTCACGACTTCAAAATTTTTTCCCAGCGTACCAAGAGCTGAACATGGGGCATCTACAAGAACTCTGTCAAAGGCTCCGGGATAAAGCTTACCAAATCTATGACCCTGTTCTATTGTTATTATCGCGTTTAGTACGCCCATTCTATCTATGTTGTTGGCAAGGGCTTTAATACGCTTTATATCAACATCATTAGCTACTATTACACCTCTATTTTTCATCATCTGAGCCATCTGCGTTGTTTTAGAGCCAGGTGCACTGGCAATATCAAGCACAGCTTCACCAGGCTGTGGCCTTAGGACCACCGGGGGAAGGAGAGAAGAAAGGCTTTGAACATAATAATAGCCAAGAAAATGTTCTACGGTGTTACCCAGCTCGGTAGGTGCATAATCAACGATAAAAGCATCTTCAAAAAATGGAACTGGTTTGAGCACAAACCCCTGGTCCAAAAGACGTTTCACAAGGACATCTTTTGAAATCTTTAAAGTATTTACCCTAATGGCACTTTTAGGCTTCTTCACCACGCACTCTAAAAAGTTGCTAAGATTATCTCCGTAAAAAGACGATAAAAATCTATAAAGTTCCATGTTGGATTTGAGATTCTCAAGGTTCATTTAATCCCCCCATCTCGTCAATCTGCAACATCCATAACCTTTCCTGCTGTAACTTACCCCGTTTATACATATTATATAATAGGTATAGATACCCTGTATTGTAGGCCGCCACGATGACGTTCCTCAAAAACCTCACATAACCCGTTCGCAAAACGGGGGTCTCGTCGAAAAGCTTCAGGAAATCTTTCTCTTCAAGGGAAAGAAGGCTTTCTATGGGAGGAGCAATTAGCTCCTCTCTACACATAGAGTGTACTTTAAGATACTTTTTCTTCCTATTTAATGGACACACCTCCTGACAAACATCACACCCAAAAACCCAATTCTGCATCTTCACAGCAAGTTCCCTTGGAATTACACCTTTATATTCAACGGTCAAATAGCTTATGCACCTCGAGGCATCAAGCACACCTGGTTTAATCAGCGCTCCTGTTGGGCAAGACTCAACGCAGAGGTTACACCCCAAGCATGGGTTATCTTTTAAAATCTCAACGAATTCTGCTAAATCCCTGCTAAGAAAGGCCCCACCTATGTGAAAATAGGAACCCCACTCCGAATCCAGAAGCAAAGTGTTATAACCGATGATACCAAATCCTGCAAATCTCGCAATTGGTTTCTCTAAGACGGGGGAACTGTCAACAAATACCTTGTATTGCAGACCTTTGTGTTTTATTTCAAGTTCCGCTAAAAAATCGGCAATAAAATTCTTTATAACGGTATGATAATCTGCCCTTATTGCATACTTTGAAATCAAAGCCTTCCCACCGGTATTAATCTCATCCCATTGAATATCATTGTAAAAAGCCCTCACAACGAGAATGGACCTGGCCCCTTCGGGAAAGGTTTTCCTCTTATCTAAAGTCCTTTTAAGGTAGGTCATTTCTCCATTGTAACCCATTTCAATCCATTTTTCATAAAAAGCAATTTCTCTCGTCAAGTCAGGAAGAGGAATTATGCGATACTCCATAAAATTAAAGATATCTTCTTATTGCTGAGATTTCAATGCACTTTCCTGTGGTTTCATCAATTTTGGCAAAAACACCCTCCAGCCCCGGCTCTGACTCCTCTGGCTCAAAGCTAACAGGCATCTGGCTCAAAAACCTGCGGATAAAAAGTTCTTTTTTTACTCCGATCACGCCACCCAGTCCTCCCGTCATCCCTGCATCGGTTATATACCCTGTTCCACCAGGAAGTACCTTGGCATCAGAAGTCTGTACATGAGTATGAGTTCCAACTATAAGAGATACCCTTCCATCCAAATAATGGGCAAGGCTAAGCTTTTCTGAGGTAGCCTCAGCATGGAAATCGAGTATTATTACATCCCCCTTGTGCTCTTTCAAAAACTCGTCAGCAACCCTGAAGGGACAATCATAGGGTTCCATAAATACGCGTCCTAAAAGGTTAAAAACTATTACTTTATAACCCTTTACCATAAAAACGTTAAAACCACGTCCTGGAGTCCCCGGGGGATAATTAAGTGGTCTTATAACCCAATCCGTGTTTTCGACAAACAAAATCCCCTCCTTCCTATCCCATATGTGGTTGCCACCTGTGATAACATCAACCCCTGCACCCTTAACCTCCAATGCCGATTTTTCAGTAATCCCAATTCCGCCTGCGAGATTTTCTCCATTGGCAACTACAAAGTCAATTTCAAGCTCTTCTTTTAACTTGGGAAGGAGAATTTTGACCACTTCCCGCCCTTTACTACCTACTATATCTCCGATAAATAAAATATTAATCACCGCGCGTACTCCACCGCTCTCGTTTCTCTTATCACCACCACCTTGATCTGCCCCGGGAATTCCAACTCACCTTCAATTTTCTGAGCGACTTGTCTGGCAATATCAAAGGCTTCCGTATCAGAAACCTTTTGCGCCTCTACAATGATCCTTATTTCTCTGCCGGCTTGTAGAGCATAGGCCTTTTCAACCCCTGGAAAACTTAAAGCAATCTGCTCAAGTTTTTCAATTCTCTTCAAGTAAGCCTCTATGCTTTCCCTTCTTGCACCCGGGCGAGAGCCGGAAATGGCATCTGCCGCCTGCACAAGAACCGCAATTGGGTTCTTAGGAGACTCCTCGCCATGGTGAGAAGCAATGGCATTCACCACAAGGTCATTTTCCCCCAACCTCTTAGCAATTTGTGCACCAATTAATGCATGGGGACCCTCGAAAGTTTCGTCTGCTGTCTTTCCGATGTCATGCAGAAGACCAGCCCGCCTTGCGAAATGAACTGGAAGGCCTAATTCACTGGCCATTATCCCCGCTATATACGCAACTTCTATTGAGTGCTGCAATAAATTCTGACCATAACTGGTCCTGAACTTCATCTTACCTATTTGCTTTAGCAATTCGGGATGGAATCCAGAAAGACCAAGCTCTAAGGTGGCATCTTCACCGATCTTTTTAAGGTGCTCTTCAAATTCCGATTCTACTTGAGCGTAAATCTCTTCAATCCTTGCAGGATGGATTCTTCCATCCTGAATCAACCTTTCGAGGGTAAGTCTTGCCTTTTCCCTTCTAATAGGGTCAAAGGACGATAGGATGACTGCTTCAGGGGTGTCATCAATAATTACCTCCACACCGGTTATCGATTCAAAGGTTTTTATGTTTCGACCTTCTCTTCCGATAATCCTACCTTTTAAATCATCAGAGGGAATGGGAACGATGCTTGTGGTGCTCTCTTGAGAAACCACAGTAGCAACTCGCTGGATTGCCTGCAAAACGAGTTCCTTGGCTTCTTTCTCAGCCTTTTCTTTCGCTTCCTCTCTTATTTTGTACATTAACTGAGCCGCTTCATACCTAACCTGCTGTTCGAGACTTCTGAGCAGTTCCTGTTTCGCCTCCTCCCTCGTTAACCTCGCAATCTCTTCAAGTTTTCTCGCCGCCTCTTCGTTAAGTTTATCCAGTCTCTCTTCCTTTGCTTGAATAGATTTTTCTCTCTCTTTAAGTTCGCTTTCCAGCTGCTTAAGTAAGATTTCCCTTCTATTAAGCTGTTCCGCTCTTTTATCAAGGGCCTGCTCTTTCTCGATCAATCTTTTTGACGTTTTTTCCAGTTCCTTTTTGGCTTCGAAAGTCTCTTTCTCAAACTTCTTTCTCTCTTTCATCCAGTATTCTTTTGCCTGATTCTCACCTTCTCTCTTTATCTCTTCTGCTTCTTTTTTAGCGTTTTCAATTATCTGCTCAGCAGTCCCAAGGGCCTGTTCAAGCTTCTTTTTGTAAATGCCCTTAAAGTACCCCACACCGAGACCAAAACCCACTAAAATTCCTACAATCCCAAAAACTATCGCTGTCATTGCTCTTCCTCCTTCTGAAATATCTTTACATCTTTGATTTTATCTGGCAGATAATCCTGCTTTGCTCCACGACCTTTTCCGTAGGGATAGATATATCCCACACCTCTTCCAAGCTTTTTTGCTCCTGGATAGTGGGAATCCATTAAATGGAGAGGGACGGGTAACTTTCCCGTTTTTTCTACGACTTCCCTTGCTTTAGCAAGGGTTCTTATAACAGCATTGGATTTTTTAGCCAGTGCTAAATATAAAACTGCAAAAGTTAAAATAATATCCCCCTCTGGCCTCCCCACCATCTCAAATCCTTCTTTGCAAGCACTTACGACCCTTATAGCATCAGGGTCTTCAAGTCCAATGTCTTCACAGGCGTGAACAAATAACCTTCTAATAATGTAAAGAGGGTCCTCACCCTGCTCAAGCAACCGGACCAACCAATAAACCGCTGCATCGGGGTCTGAACCCCTAATGGATTTAATCAGAGCGGAAATCATATCATAATGTTCGTCCTGAGTCAGAGTATAAGCCCTGTGAGGCATAATTTCCTGAATAAGTGACATATTTATTTGTCGCAATTTCTGGTTTACAGCCACTAATAGTGCGGTTTCAATGACATTTAAGGCTCTCCGAGCATCGCCATCCGCCATCTGTGAAACTTTAACAAGCACATCATCGCTAACTTTAATGTTCTGCTCTCTTGCAATTAAATCCCCTGCGCGTCTCAAGATTTTCAATATGTCCTCCTCGCCAAGGGGCTTAAATTCAAAGAGCATCGACCGCGATAAAAGAGCGGAAGAGATGGCAAAGTAAGGATTGTGAGTAGTAGATGCAATTAGAATAAGACTACCGTCTTCCGTAAAGGGCAGGAAAAATTCCTGATGAAGTCTGTTAAGTCTATGAATTTCATCAAGATATAAAATAGCTGGTTTTCCAGCCACTTTAAAGTAACTAATCAGATGATCAACGAGATTCTTGATTTCGGAAGGCTTTATTTTTGCTGCGTTAACTTCTTCAAACCTGGTTTTGACAAAATTTGCAATTATCCTTGCAAGTGCTGTTTTGCCACAACCAGGAGGCCCAAAAAAGATAGAACTCTTTAATCTTCCATTTTCAATAAGCACCCTAAGGGGCTTCCCGTCCCCAACAAGGTGCTGCTGACCAACAAACTCCTCCAGAGTCTGTGGCGCAAGCCTGACCGAAAGAGGTAAAAAATCCTTATTTTTGTTTTCAAAAATATCAAATTGCAAAGGTGAACACCTCCTCTGAAATATCTATGCATTATGAGGCCCTCCCAGCTTCGCATCTATGCGCTGGATGTTAAACTTCACGCTCTCCATGAGCTTATCGCTATCCTTTTTGAGGATGAGGTATCTATAAGTAAGATCAAAGATGACATTTACGAGCACCGTTGCCCAATCTATATCCGGCCTCATCCTTGAAAGCCGCTCTTCCTCTTCTTTAAACTTACCCTCAACGAAAGCAACAACTTCATCTAAAATGGCCTCATCTTCTTTATCACAAAAAATTTCAAATTCCATATTTTTAAACTTGATTTGCCTTTTTCCGCGGATATTGCTAAACAAATCAGCCATTACTTTAACACCTCTATCTTATTTTTTAAATTATGCAACCTCTCTTCAATTTTTTCCAGCCTGGCAATTATCTCTCTTATTACTTCGTCCTTTTCAGATGAGAGCTTCTCAAGGGCATTTATCCTCTCAATCAACTCGCTCACCTTTTTTGTAAGTTCCTCACTAAGATCAGGCATTGAGCCCCCTAATTTCGTATCCCTTATTCATCAAAACAGACACAAAATCATTAAACTTCGCATCTACCTCTTCCTGAGTCAGGGTTCTATCCTTTGACCGCAAGATAAACCTCAAAGTAACACTCTTTTTGCCTTCTGGAATTGGCTTTCCTTCAAATATATCTAAAACTCTAAACTCTTCCAGCAAATCTGAAAAGGTTTCCCTCGCACAACCAATAATTTCCTTTATAGATTCATCTACTCCTATGACAACCGATATATCCCTGCTGGTTGCAGGAAAGGTCGGCAGTCCAGTGTATTTTAACTCTTTTGGAGTAAGATTAGTCAGTTCCAATTCCATTACAAAGACAGGGGCCTTAATATCAAAGATCCGCTTGATTTTTGGGGCTACTTCACCCAGATATCCGATCACTTTCTCGCCATTCATTATCACTCCACCAGAAGAGAATCCCTTCTTTCTCACATCCCTCTGCTCCAAAACAAGGTTTTCTGAGAAAACTCGCTTTAGAGAATCAAAACCTGAAAGAAGATCATAGATATCCACTTCCCTCTCAGCTCGATCCCAGGTCTTTGGAATTTCTCCCGCGACGCAAAGGCCAACTCTCATAACTTCCTTAGGCAATTCCTCACCCCCGCGCCAGTGGAAAACCTTACCCACTTCAAAGACCTTCAAATACTCAACACCTCTTCGTAAATTCAAAGAGACCACCCTTAATAGTCCAGGAATGAGTGAGGTCCTGAGTACTGAAAGCTCACTATGAATTGGATTCTGTACTTTTACAAAAAGTTCCTCAGGCTCGCCGAGAGCAGTAAGTTCAACAGGTGAGGCGAATTCAATGTTTTTAACTTCCATAAACCCACTTAAAATAAGGGCTTCTTTAACCAGTCTGTCCAGAGTTTTTTTCCTCTTACCTGTGAATTCCCCACAGCTTTCTGTTTTGGCCTTAATCCGATCGTAACCATATATCTTGAGAATTTCCTCAGCGATATCCTCCCACACTTCTATATCTCTTCGCCTTGAAGGAACAGATATAATAAGGTGGTCATTCCTCTTATGGACAGCAAACCCAAGTCTTTCCACAATTCGTTTGACTTCCTCCGGCTCTATTACTTCACCCAAAATCCTATTTAGATCTTTAAAGTAAAGGGCTATCTTTTTCTGTTCAAAGGTTTTGCACTGTACCAGATTAACTTTACAAACCTCTCCGCCAGCGATTTCTTTGATGAGATAGGCAACGCGCTTTGATGCAACCTCGGGTATCATTGGGTCACCACCCCTCTCAAAGCGTCTTGAGGATTCAGTCCCGACATTGAGTATTTGTACAGCCTTTCTTATTCTAACTCTGTCAAAATAGGCGCTCTCAATAATGATGTCTGTAGTATCTGAATTAACACTGGTATCTTCTCCACCAATAATTCCTGCGATCGCTATCGGTCCTTCAACATCTGCAATCACAAGTATTTCGGGGTTCAACTCCCTCGTGAGTCCATCAAGGCATAGTATTCTCTCTCCTTCTTTTGCCCTCCTTACGACGATCCTTTCACGAACTTTCCCTTTATCAAAAGCGTGAATTGGCTGTCCAAGCTCAAACATAACATAGTTAGTAATGTCAACGATATTATTTATCGGCCTTTGCCCCATAAGGCTCAACTTTCGTTGTAAATCAAAGGGTGATGGTCCGACCTTCACATTTTTAACAACTCTCGCAGTATACACAGGGCAACCTTCAGGATCGGAAACTTCAACCTCGAAAATCTCACCGCAAACCTCTTCAACGCCCATCTTTGGCCACTGGATTTGGTTCCCGGTGTGAGCCGATATTTCATGGGCTAATCCGATAATTCCAAGAAGGTCAGGCCTGTTGGGGAAAATATAAAGGTCGTATAACCAGTCCTTTAACCCCAGATATTCCAGGGGAGAAATTCCGATGGGAAAATCCTCAGGCAATTCAAAAACTCCTTCCGAATCTATATTGAATCCCATCTCTTCAAGAGATAAGAGGTTCCCTTGGGAAACTATCCCCTTTATCTCCCTTTCCTTTAAGGTATTTCCCTTTATAACAGCCCCAGGAAGGGCTACAACAACTTTAATGCCTTTTCGAACATTGGGTGCAGTAGAGACAACATTAATTTTTCTATCCCCAAGGGAGACTTTAAGATGGTAATACCCTGGCGCATCCTTTATCTCAAAAATCTCTTCAATAAGTCCGCTAACCACGTATCCATCGAGCCCTTCTCCAATGTACCTGAACTCCTCAACCTCTATACCCATATAAGGGAAGAGATCCTTTAGTTCATAAGGTGAGAGATTAAGCTCTTGAAAATATTCTCTCAAGATATTGTATGTAATTTTCATAACTGCCTCAAAAATCTTATATCATTGTCACTAAAAAGCCTTATATCGTCTATGCCGTACTTAATCATTGCAATTCTCTCTATGCCCAATCCGAAGGCAAAGCCCGACCATTCTTCAGGCGATAGTCCCACATTTTTCAAAACCTGCGGATGAACCATACCACACCCAAAAATTTCAAGCCATCGGTCGCCAAACTTCACGTGGCCTTCTGCTGATGGCTCTGTGAAAGGGAAATAAGACGGCATAAGCCGGAATTCCGCCTTCTCACCAAAAATTTCTTTAACCAGCTTTTCTAACGTTCCTTTCAATTCCGCAAAACTAACATTCTTGTTAATATAAAGTCCCTCCATCTGATGGAAGCAGGGGGCATGGGTGGCGTCAAAGGCATCAAAACGGTAAACTCTTCCAACATGAACAATCCTCAAAGGGGGCTTCCTCTGAAGCATCATCCTTATTTGTACAGGAGAAGTCTGGGTTCTCAAGAGCATTTTATCGGTGATAAAAAAGGTAGCTTGCATTTCTCTCGACGGATGGTAAGGAGGTATGTTTAGACATTCAAAATTGTAGTAATCCCACTCCACATCAGGAGCATCGTAAGCACTGACTTCTTCAAAACCGAGACCTGCCATTACTTCTAACAACTCCTCTATCACTTTAGTCAGAGGGTGAAGGTTACCAATTTCCGTTTGTCGTGGTGGAAGACAAAGGTCCCATTGCCTTCCAAAAGTAGAAGCAAATTCTTCTTTTTTCTCTTTTACTAATCTCTCATACTTTTCTTTAATTTCATTTACAAGCTTCCCAACTGTCCTTCTATCCTCGGGAGCGAGGGTTGAAAGTTTCTTTATAAACTCCTGAATAACACCTTTCTTTCCAAGATATTTAATCCTGAAGGACTCTAAGACATCAAGGGAGGATACCTTCGCCCACTCTCTATCTATTTCGTCCTTCAGTGCCTGGATTTCATCAAGAATTGACATGGGCCTTTGCTATCTTAGCCAACTCGCTGAAAGCCA
>CAZZKY010000141.1:0-4134 GCA_964654765.1 uncultured bacterium
AATCTCAAACCCGGGCTTTACCTTGTGAGGGAAGGAAAGCTGGGTGCTTCAAAGTTCATTGTAGCAAAGTGAAAGTAGGGTTTGTTATATGGGGCGAGGGTAAAGCCCTCGCCCTTTTATTTTGAATGAGGAGAAGCGTAAAAAGTTTTCTTTTTGTTTTACCCTTTTCATTAGTGTTTTTCGTTTTTCTTTTTTTCCCCTTCTTTTACGCGTTTTATCTATCTTTTTTCAAAGTTACAGACCTTTCCAATATTTTTGAAAATTTAAAATTTGTTGGTCTAAAAAATTATCTCTATGTTCTAAGAGATAAAGAATTTCTTTATTCCATATGGCTTTCCCTTAAGTATGGATTGATGCTGATACCCCTGAATATCTTACTCTCCATCTCTCTTGCGCTACTTCTCAAGGGCGACCTAAAAATTAATAGGTTATACCGAACCCTTTTCTTCATGCCTTTTGTTCTTGATGCCTTTGTCGTCGGAGTGGTGTGGACCATAATGTACGCTGGGCGTTATGGACTTCTTGTAAATATACTAAAACCACTTATTCCTGCATCGATTTACAATACTGGCTTTCTTGGTAATCCAAATACCGCTATGCCCGCTGTGGTTATTGCCATTTGTCTCAAAAATATTGGTTTTGGAACTATACTTTATACCGCTGCCCTTAACAACATTTCTCCCGATATAGAGGACGCCGCTAAGATTGATGGGGCCACTGGTCTTAAAAAGTTTTTCAAAATTACCTTCCCCCTTGTCAGTCACACGACCACCTTCCTTGTAATTACAGGTATTATTGGGGCATTCTCGGCTTTTTCAGAATTTTTTGCCATGACAGGCGGTGGTCCAGTCGTTTATAAGTGGGGTACAACGCTTGGCGCTACTAAGGTTTCAGGGTATTATCTTTACAATCACATTGCTAATTTGAGGCTTGGAGTGGCTTCCGCTACATCCTTCCTGCTTCTTATTTTGACACTGGCCATTTCAATGATTTATTCGAGGTTGACGAAAGAATGAGGAGAATACCTTTTTGGAAATATTTTGTTGCTACTTTCCTTCTTATAATATGTCTTTTCCCCTTCTTTTGGATGCTTATCACTTCCTTTAAACCAGAGGGCGAGGCCCTATTAATTTCCTTACCCAAAAGGATCACCATTGATAATTATCGGAAGATTTTTTTTCAGTACCGGTTTTACAAGTATTTTGTAAATAGTTTTATTGTTGCAACGACTTCCGCATTAGTATCTACTCTTCTCGCATCTCTTGCTGCTTATGGGTTTGCGAAAAGAGAATTCCCACTCAAAAATTTTCTTTTCTGGTTTTTCATCTCCTCTATGATGGTCCCCGGGTTACTTTATGTGATACCTCAATTTTTAATCGTTTACCAGTTCCGCTGGATAAACAGGTATGAAGGTATGATTGTACCTCATCTGGCTAATGTTTTTGGGATGTTTCTCATAACTCAATTTTTGAAAGACTTACCAGACTCACTGCTTGAGAGTGCAAGAATAGACGGCGCTTCTGAGATAAAAATTTTTGTTAAAATTGTCATTCCCCTTGCCCTTCCCGTTGTGGCTACAGTATTTTTGCTCAACTTCCAGTTTCACTGGGCAAACTTCCTATGGCAACTCCTCGTAGCCCAAACGGAGTCAATGTACACCGTACCAGTGGGACTTGCCATGTTCAAGAGTGCTCATGAAGAAGCCTATGCCCTTAAAATGGCCGCGTCAACAGTGTCACTGTTGCCAATAATGGTCCTTTTCTTCATTGCTCAGAGGTACTTTATCGAAGGAATAACCCAAGGTGCATTAAAAGAATAAATGTTAGATAAAACTTATTTGATTATGTAATTGTTTGGGATTAAACTATAACGATTTGATTTGAAAGGAGGTAATAATGTTTGCACAACTTTTAAGAGAAGATAGGGTTATAATTAATATGAAAGCCAAAGATAAGGATTCCGCGTTGCAGGAACTCCTTAGTGTGCTAAATTTAAAACCGGAACAGGAAAAACTTATTCTCGAGCAGTTAAAGAAAAGAGAAGCTATAGGTTCAACTGGTGTAGGTAAAGGTGTTGCTATTCCACATGCCAGAAGTGTAGTTGTTGACGATGTCCATCTTGTGGTTGGTGTTTCAAAGGAGGGAATAGATTTTCAAGCACTCGATGGTAAGCCAGTTCATCTATTCTTTCTTTTGATTGCACCGCCACAGGACCTCGGTGCAAGATATCTTATTACCCTTGGTGAGATTGCCAATGTGGTCAGAAAAATTGTGTCTTCCAAAGAATATTTGAATTTTGAGAACCCAAGAGAGCTCGTAGATTACCTTCTCAAAATATACAGGGAGGGTTAATGGACCCGGTACTTGAGCTTTTAATCGCTCTTGAAAGCCTTGATGCCCAGTTGGATGATTTTGAATCAGAGGATTATGTAAAATCAATAAGTATTGCGGGTGGCTCTGACGAAGATGTAGTTGCAAAACAGGTTGAAAAACTGAAAGGTTTGAGAAAGGAGATTGTTGAGAAGATACCTATAGCAGTATTAAAGCGTTATGAAAAGCTGAGGAGCAAATATGGCAGGGGAGTAGCACCTGTAATAAATGGGACCTGTTCAAATTGCTTCATGGAATTCCCTTCTGCATTAGTTTCCAGACCTGTTAAAAATAAGTCATTGGAAACTTGCCCAAATTGTGGGATTTATGTTTATTGGACCAAATGAGGTTAGAAGAACATCTGAATATCATCAGGTTCAACACTGTTGATCTTTTGCCAGAAGAAGAACTGATTGAGAAGTTAAAGGCTGGTAGGCCCCTAAGGATTAAGTATGGAGCAGACCCCTCGAGGCCGGACTTACATCTTGGTCATTATGTTTGCTTAAAGAAACTCAAAGATTTGCAGAACCTTGGTCATCACATCATTTTTATAGTTGGTGATTTTACTGCAATGATCGGGGATCCCTCCGGACGTTCCAAGACAAGGCCGAGGCTTTCACGGGAAGAGGTGCAGGAAAATTCAAAAACCTATTTCGAACAAGTATTCAAAGTGCTCGACCCTGAAAAGGCAGAGATTAGATACAACTCTGAGTGGCTCTCAAAGCTCACTTCTCTTGAAATAATTGAGCTATCTGCAACCTATACCGTTTCAAGGATGTTAGAGCGGGACGATTTTAAAGAGAGGTTTAAGAACAATATTCCTATTTCCATCCATGAGTTCCTTTACCCGCTATTCCAGGCCTATGATTCTGTTGCAATTAAGGCTGACATAGAAGTTGGAGGCACGGATCAAAGGTTTAACTTCCTTGTTGGTCGAGAGGTTCAGAAAGCTTATGGCCAAGAACCGCAGGTCATTTTAACTGTTCCTATCTTAGAGGGTACTGATGGAAAGTTAAAAATGTCCAAATCTTATGATAACTACATTGGTTTAACGGAACCCCCATCGGAAATGTTTGGCAAGGTGATGTCTATACCAGATGAGCTGGTTCTAAAATATTACAGGCTTGTTCTTTACTATGACGATGCTAAGATGAAGGAAGTAGAGGGAAAGATGAAGGAAAATCCGAGAGATTGCAAAGCTGATTTAGCTGAGAAAATTGTTGAGATTTTCTGGGGAACTTCTGAGGCAAAGAGGGCGAGGGAGGAGTTTGATAGAGTATTTAAGCTGAAGGAGATACCTGACGAGATCCCTGAATATAGGATTCCTCAAGAAGGGATGCCTCTTATCGATATACTTACCCAATCCGGTCTTGTTTCAAGCAAATCGGAGGCAAGAAGACTTGTTGCCCAAAGGGCCGTTAAGATTGGAAATAGAGTCGTTGAGAGTGAATTTGAAATTATCATCCCTGATGGTGATGTCGTTATCAAGGTTGGCAAGAGGAAATTTCTGCGTGTTCTTCCCCTGATTCAATGAAAATCCTTGTGGTAAATTGGCAGGACCTTGCCCATCCTTTGAGCGGTGGAGCAGAGGTTCATTTACATCAGTTTTTTTCTTATTTCGTAGAGAAAGGTCATTCAGTGACCCTTCTATGTTCCTCTTACAAGGGCCTGAGCGAGTTCGATGAAAAGGATGGGATTCGAGTCATTAGAAAGGGAAACCGATTTTTATTTAATTTCTTAGTTCCCTTTTATGTTAGATCACTCC
>CAZZKY010000142.1:0-4603 GCA_964654765.1 uncultured bacterium
TCTACGTGTCTCGTTATGATATTATTTACTTGTTACTACGTGTTTAGCATGTTTTACAATATGATCGTGTTTAGTTTGTTGTTTCTTTTTGGTTAAGGATCCGGCGACCTCCGAGATATCCCCTCTTTCCCTACACGACGCTCTTCCGATCTTCATCAATATTTAAAGTCTCATCCTCAATATCCACAAAGACTGGCTTAGCTCCAAGGATTGCGATCGTCTCTGCGGTGGCAAAAAAAGTAAAGGGTGTAGTTATAACTTCATCCCCTTTCTGCACATCAATGGCACGCAAAGCAAGGATTAGGGCATCGGTTCCATTTCCCACACCCAGTGCATATTTACTACCAAGATAATTAGCTGCCTCTTTTTCAAATTGTTCAAGTTCGTAGCCCAGAATGAACTGACCAGATTCGACTACCTTTTTAAAGGCATCTACCAGTTCGTCCATTATTGGTTTATGCTGCCTTACAAGGTCAATAATTGGTATTTTCATTAAAAGACCTCCTTAAATTAAAACTTAAATTTAATGGAAAAAGATGCTTCCGTTAAATTCAACGACGAATTAACTTCTGCGTCGATTCCGGCTTTCTTTAGCTCTTTCGAAATTAAGTAATCAATACCACTGGCAATGTGGTTTAAAACCACAAGCCCAAGAACAAGAGTCCTCTGACTGCCAATTTCTCTATATTTCTTGAGAAGCCTTTGAAATTGAAGATAACTATTCAGGTTATTCCAGTTCCAATAAACTGATGGCCTGTGTTCATTGACGTACTCCTCTTGTTTTAAAGGGTCATCGGGATAAAGTTGGCGTGCTTGCCTGTAAAGGTATTCAATATATTTCTCATATGAAAGATCGCTCTCAACAATCCTCCATACATTATTATATGCAGGGGGTAATAAAACACCCGCATTTTCGTATGCAAAAGTCCTGCTGTAATTAAAGAGATTGCGGCTTTGATAACTTTTTACACCGTAGTAAGAGATTAAGAGAATTTCAGAAGCTATGTAAACATAAGCCCTTTCATTTTTTTCTGGGAACAAATGGTACCCCGGAATTGCTAATGATGGAAGAATACCACCACTTTTAGCAATTAATGTAACGAGTATAAATTTTGTTAAAATATCTCTTCCTCCTCAAATTCTTTTTCGTGTGGAATTATTTCCACATCAACAATTATATCGTCTTCGTTAGTATCCATTAACTTTGTTCCCATAGATGCACGCTTTTGCAGATTTATTTCAGAAGACTTTAATCTAATAACTTTTCCACTTTGCGTGAGAAGGATAATGTGATCACTTTCGTTAACCATTCCGAGTTTTCTCAATTTACCTGTCTTATGCATTCCAGCAAGGATCTTAACTCCCCCAGCACCCCTATGATGCACCGGGATCTCCTGTGGATCAAAACGCTTCCCATAGCCGTTTTCGGTGATTGTTAATACCTCTCTTTCGGGAGTCACCCTAACCATTGAAACTGCAGACTCACCTTTAGCCAGTTTAATGCCCTTAACACCAGATGCTGACTCGCTGTGAATAGGGACTTCCTTTTCACTGAACCTTATAGCCTTCCCCGAATCCTTAGCAATAATAATCTCGTCATCTCCACTGGTTATTACCACATCCACCACATAATCACCTTCTTTTAAGTTGATTGCGCGTTTTCCAGGTTTGCCAATTTTCGCAAAGAGGCTTAATGGTGTTCTCTTTACCAATCCACGCGAAGTGGCAAATAAAAGGTATTTCTCCTTGTGGAACTCGTCACTCTTAAGAGAAATCGCCGCAATAACTCTCTCTTCATCTTTTAGATTAATGAGTCTCCTAAGGGAAATACCTTTGTCCTGAAGTCCTCCTTCTTGAATTTCATAAGTCTTGATCTGATAGCATCTACCCAAATTAGTAAATAGCAAAAGGTAGTTGTGGTTTGAACTTAAAATAATTGAAACAGGATAATCATCGGAATAAGTCTTTATTCCCTTCTTACCTCTGCCGCCCCTCCTTTGGGCCCTAAAGGAAACAACAGGAGTCCTCTTTATATAGTTTTTGTGGGTAATAGTAACAATTACGGGCTCATCGGGGATCAGTTTTTCCAATTCAAAAGGTTTTAACTCATCCTCTGTTATCTCCGTTCTCCTATCATCTCCAAATTTTTCTTTTAGCGCCAGAAATTGTTTCTTAATTTCTTCCATCAAAAGCTGTCTATTCCCAAGTATCTCCTTAAATCGCGCTATTTCTTTTATGCACTCCTCGTATTCCTTTTCCACTTTGTTTCTATCCAATTTCGTTAAATTACCAAGTTTCATCTCGAGGATTGCTTGAGCCTGTACTTCTGTCAGTTCAAATTTTTCAATTAAACGCTCTTTGGCCTCTTTTTGATCTTCTGCGGAACGAATGAGTTCTATAATCTCGTCAAGGTGCTCTAAGGCTTTTTTAAATCCCTCCAGAATATGAGCCCTTTCTTCTCTTTTTCTTAAACGATAGCTAATTACTCTCCGTGTTACATTTTCTTGATGTTTTAAATATTCAACTAAGAGGTCTTTTATGTTTAAAATCTTTGGAACATTGTCTACAAGAGCGAGAAAATTTAGTCCGTAACTTTCTTGAAGTTGAGTATGCTTAAAAAGTTTGTTGACAACCACATCTGGGTCAGCACCGCGTTTTAATTCAATTACTAATCTCAATCCCTCCTTATCAGATTCATCTCTAACTTCAGAAATCTCGGTTATAACTTCACCTTTGACGAGGGCTGCTATCTTCGCTATTACATTGGCTTTGCTTACTCTGTAGGGAATTTCCGTAAATACTATGTTTATTCTTCCACCCTGCTTCTCTTCTAAATGATACTTACCTCTAACCGTTATCGTGCCGGAACCCGTTAAGTAGGCGTTTCTTATTCCCTTTGTTCCTACAATTATTCCACCTGTTGGGAAATCGGGGCCCTTTAAATGTTGCATTATATCTTCTGGAGAAATGTCAGGATTCTCAATCAAGGCAACAAGGGCATCTATCACTTCCGAGAGATTATGGGGAGGTATTTCTGTAGCCATACCAACGGCAATACCATAGCTCCCGTTACATAAGAGGTTAGGAAACTTTGCAGGAAGCACAACGGGTTCTTGAAGTCTTCCATCAAAATTTGGAACGAAGTCAACTGCCTCTTCGTCAAGCCCATCAAGGAGCTCAAGGGCTATTGGAGATAGCCTTGCTTCAGTGTAACGATAAGCCGCTGGTGGGTCGCCATCGATTGAGCCAAAGTTTCCTTGCCCCTGGATAAGAGGATATCGCATTGTAAAGTCCTGAGCAAGTCGAACAAGAGCCTCATAAACTGACTGGTCTCCGTGGGGATGGTATTTACCGATTACTTCGCCAACAACGGTAGCCGACTTTCTGAATGGGCGATTGGGCAATAAACCCAATTCCCTCATTGAATAAAGAATGCGTCGTTGGACAGGCTTAAGCCCATCTCTAACGTCCGGTAAAGCCCTCCCAATGATTACGCTCATTGCGTAATCAATATAGGAGGACCTGATTTCGTCTTCTATTAATGTTAGAATTTCTCTGGGGTTTAAGTTCTCCTCAAACATCATTTATTATCTGCCCCGCCCAATATTTTTCGAACAGGTGGAGCAGTATTTTGTCCAAGGTATTAATTCAAGCCTTTCCTCTTCAATCGTACCACCACACCTTTCGCAGATACCATATTTGCCCATTGCGATTCTTTCTAAAGCCTCTTCAATTTCGTTAAGTCTCTGAAACTCGCTGTCATAAATCTTTTTTCGCAAATCGTCCGACATGGTTAAATTAGCTAAGTCTTCAGGATCTTTGGGCTCCGACCACTCATCTTGGGTTTTGGAAGTTAATTCCTTTTCCGTTGAAAGGATTTCTAAAATCTTTGCCTTTTCCTGGAGCAAGATTTCCTTAAATTTTTGAGTATCCACGATATACCTCCTCAAAGTATTGCTTAATTTTAATTCAAAACGCTGGAACTTTCAATTTCCCAAGTATACCCTTGGTTCGATTAAGCAACTGCATTTTTACAAAAGCTGAAGGTTAGTTCCTTAGAAGGTATTTTGCTGAAAACCATCAATATGTGGGTAGAATAGTCCCTGTACTAAAAAACCCAAGGTTTAAAGGTGAAGAAATCGGAAAATAGTGAAGTTTTAATCATTGACCAAAAGATGTAAAACTCAATCGGGGATTTAAATTAATTTGCAAGTATTGAAAGACTAAGGGAAAAGGATGAACCCTTTCCTAATTTTTAAATTTGTTTCACTGGAAATAATAGGGCAAATATAGAGTCTAAGGATGACTTTTCACGACCGACATTATTTAAAAAGAGCAGTATAGGTTATTAATCACTCTAAATCACAAAATTGCCGCCAGACTTCATATTTGTAATTATCCAACATCAAAGGGGTTAAAAACCTTAAAATTAATTACCATACCAACATTCTATGACTTTTAAATTTCCGATAATTTTTCTTAAAAGCAATAAAACACAAACGACCAACGTTACCCTTTCAAGCTTGTCTCCCTCATAACCTCATATTCTAATTTTTAGCGTTATAATATAGGTATGAAAGGCATAATACTTGCAGGCGGTTCG
>CAZZKY010000143.1:0-2419 GCA_964654765.1 uncultured bacterium
CATAGAAAGCGGTGAAAATGTTTTTGTTTCGAAAGGAAATAATCCTTCTTGGTCACCCGATGGTAGTTTGCTGATTTTTAACATATCTCAGGATAATGGATATGACATAGTTTCTTCAGAAATCTATGTATATTCAGTTTCTGAAAAATTTGTAAAGAAAATTACCAATACTAAGAATGTTTCGGAGCTCAGACCTATCTTTTCACCGGACGGAAAGAGAGTTTATTTTTGCACTCCCGAAGGTGGTCTGGGTTACGTAAATTTTGGGAAGTTTTTTAGGTAAAGTTATATTTTTGTGGGATCGGAGGGTTTTATTATGAAGAGGTTTTTCCCTTTTACCCTTTTAGTTTTCTTAGTAGGTCCCCTCTTTGCCTGGACCGTTTGTTTGGACCCGGGTCATGGTGGCAGTGATCCAGGTGCTGTTGGGACCTACTATCAGGAAAAACAGGCGAATTTAGATGTCGCCCTAAAAGCAAGGACATTTATGCTTCAGGTTCCAAATATTACCAGCGTTGGTATGACCAGAACAACTGATGTAGACGTTTCCTTAGAGGCGAGGGTAAATTATGCCAACTCTAACGGTTTTGACAGGTTTATATCAATTCATCATAATGCCTATAATGGTAGTGTTCAAGGAACTGAAACATACTGTTACACTTATGGAAGCTCCAACAGCTTTAACCTCAGAGATTCTACTCACCGAGAATTGGTGAGAGCTTATGGCTATACTGACAGAGGAGCAAAAACCGCAGATTACTATGTTTTACGAAATACGACAATGCCTGCAATCCTTGGTGAAGCTTCTTTTATTGACTATGCAGGAAGCTATAACGAATCGTGGAGATTCTGCTACAACTGGTATGCCCACGTAGAGAAACAGGCCTATGCTTATACAAAGGGGTTGTGTAAACATTTAAATTTGGCGTATCCTTCTTTTATATGTCACACAAATTACCCCGACAGTGTGAATGCAAATACCAATTTTACTGTGCGCGATAGTTTCTACATTGCTTCTTATCAAGCCCCCGCCGATGTGGTATTTGAGATAAAGTCCTACTCTTCAGGTACGGTTCTTTACCAGGAAAGGGTTTCAAATCTCTCTTCGGGATATTGGGTTAAGACCTTTGGGATTAATCCCCCCATCTCTTTGCCAGACAGTGGATATGATTATTTTGTGTATTTCGTAGCTTATGTGGTACCTGCAGGGGGTAATTGGAATAATAGATACACTTATGTGTCCACCAATTTATTGCCCACTATGGTTAAAACTTCTGGCACTTCACAGGATACAAGTTATATAGTCTACAAGAACTATCCAACGGAAGTTTATGCTTGTTCCACCTTCACAGTGCAGGAAAGTCTTTATATTGCTCCTTCTCAAGCACCTGCGGACTTGATATTTGAGATAAAGCACCGGGCAAGCGGAAATGTACTTTACAGTGAGCGGGTATCCAATTTAGGTTCAGGTTACTGGATTAAAACCTTTGGCCTTAATCCGCCTATTTCACTTCCGGATAGTGGTTATGATTATCAGGTATATTTTCTATCAGTTCTCACACCGCCGGGAGGCGGTTGGTCTAACCGATATACCTATGCATCTACTTATTCTGATCCCACTACGGTGAGGACAAATCCTCAAGTAGACACAAGTTATATTGTTTTGGTATCTTATCCTGATACGATAATAGGGGATTCAAGCTTTATCGTTTCCTGCAGCCTTTACATAGCTTCAGCTCAATCTCCTGCTGATTTGGTATTTGAAGTGAAAGATAGAAACACTGGCGAAGTTTTAAGTTCGCAGAGGTTTGCCAGCCTTCCCGCGGGGCAACATTTGATTCAAATTTGCAATACCGTCCCGGATCAGGGTGTGGATAAAACCGTTTACTTTGTCGGCATTCTTGCACCGCCTGGGGGTGGATGGTCTAATAGTTACACCTATGTTTCCACCTACACAGATCCTTCAGTTTTGCTTGCAAACTCAAGGATTTGGTACCTCGCCTATCCGGATACTGTTTATTTCGATTCCACATATACCTTGGTGGAAACTTTGTATGTTGCCTCTTTCCAGGCACCTGCTGACCTCGTAATCGAAGTTAAGGAACGTAGCACGGGTAATGTTTTAAAATCTAAAAGATACGCTAATTTGTCCCATGGGGCATACAGGATAGAATTCGTTGATACCGTGAATTATTCTGCACTTACCGATTCACTAATTTATTTCCTCTCTGTGCTTGCTCCACCCGGTGGCGGCTGGTCGCAAGGGTATACTTTTGCTTCCACGTACGTAACACCTACTGTTGTGGTCAGGCAGACCCCTTATGGAGAGGATAGTCCGCTTTCCGCTTCAGATTTGAAGATTTACAACCAGGGTAAAAAACTCATCGTAAAGGCTAACAGAACTCTCAAAGACCTCACACTT
>CAZZKY010000144.1:0-2039 GCA_964654765.1 uncultured bacterium
GTGCGCATGAACTGTAATTCCATGTTCGTTCCTGTAATCATGACAATGTCCCGCAACATGTCGATAACGCTCTATAACGAGGACTCTCTTACCTGCTTCCGCAAGTATCCTCGCAGCCGTTGCACCTGCAAGACCCGCACCAACAATCAGAACTTTGAAAGGCATCTTCTTTTCCTCCATCGAAATCAAACTGTTCCTCATTCATTCTAACATCTTCCCCAGTTAGAGCAACTTAGTTACTGTTTCGACAAAGATCCTCGTGAAGTCAGAAAAGTCGTTTATTTTTTCTCTCTCTATGAAGTTTTTTACATTTCCTTTCACTAGCTCGAACAATTTCTCGGATAGATCGTCATAATCTTTGTAAACTATCCCAAAGTTCGTTCTTGTAATTATTTGCTCGGTCGCTGGTAGTACCCCCTCCTCAACAACAGGTACTACGTCACACATTTGCAGTTCATACAACCTGTTTGGGATATTGATTTTCTGGAATTCGTACAGTGGCGTTGCTTCTTTTGGAACTGGCACGTGAAGTAAACCGACGTCGTAACGTTTTAAAACCTCGTAATCCTTAGAACCCGCGTACAGTTTCAACGGCTTCTCAATTCTGAAATAGTTTGTACACTTTGCAAGCTCGGCATATGCGTTCCGGTTGTCTCGGGATGGTATTATCCTTAACGCATGCAAATGTACATAAACTTTTCTTTTCACGAGTTCCTGAATGAAAGGCAGATAATAATATCTCGGACCGGAACGTTTGTCCAACGGCTCAGAATGAGCAGCACCAGCCAGTATACAGACATGAGGCTTCCCATCATTAGCGGAAAGTTTTTCTACCCTTAGGTTTTTTACCCAATCAACAGTTCCTGAATACCGCCAATCTAGATCTGCAAACGCAGATAAGTTCTTCAAATCGATTGAATATAACCTCCCGAAAAAATCGAGATAAGCTTCGTTCGGAAATATATACCTATCACAGTTGGTCAACATATAACGTTCAATGATCCTGTGCGTAAACCTTGTTTCTTTGTAGCTTCTAATGAATCTGAACTGTGCTTTTCCTTTAAGTATTCTGTGAAGATAGTAGAAAATGAGATTTGAACCGTCGAAATCGTTATCGCCTATCCATAAAATATCGAACTTAGGCTCGGCCTTCAATAACATTTGAACAACTTCGTCAAGTTCAGAAAAAAGAATCTTCACCGCTCTACGTGGTGGCAAAATATAATTTTGCATCCTATACAAGGCCGCTCTCGCATAGCGAAACAGAGACTTTTTCTTTGGTTCCTTAAGCTTGCGGATGCTCAATTTATTTAACAGGTTTTCCTTGCCAAAGAACCTCGCTGTGTCGAATATTTCTTGAAAGAGGTTATCTTTACCTTCGTAGTCTATTAACACAAGCTTTTCAACTAAATCGCTGGCTAGAAAATCAAGAAATCGCGCGCTTCCAAAATTCAATCCACCAACCCTCAGTACCTTGAATCGTCTAATCATTATGATTCCCCCTTTTTCATGCTTATCGTGGTAACCACTAATATTAAGACTTTCAAAAACCTCGTTTAAGACAAGGGTCACCATCTCAACTCTTTAATCACTATATCGTCATATTCTTTCAGGCCTTTCTGTCTCCCCTTGTACTTCCTTTTCCACCTCGCAATATTCTCAAAGGTGTCTCTTGAGCTCTCTCGATAAGCATTTCTCTACCATATTGACCCACCTTAAGATCTTGACAACCTTCTTAGCCAACCTTTTCTCAAACTCTCCTCCTTTTTCAACAGTTCCTCAAACCATATTCCCTTCGGTATTTCCCCATTACTGCTCCCAATCACACACGTGCCACATGCTTGCGCTTCTAACACAACGCATGGCCAACCTTCGTTTCTACTCGGCAAGATCATGACATCCATCGCGTTCATGTACTTCGCCACCATCTCTTGATCTACTCTTCCTGTAAGCAAAACCTCCAAACCTTTTCGCTTTGCTTCCCCCTCAATTTTACTTCTTAGATGTCCATCTCCAACGACTATAAACCTCACTTTCTT
>CAZZKY010000145.1:0-12666 GCA_964654765.1 uncultured bacterium
TAGATATCTTCTGGGTTTCCGGAAAGGGCAACCCACCTGAATGGGCCTTTCCCTTCAGAGAAAAGGTCTCTTATAAAAGCTGGAACGTAACCCTGGATGTTGAAGGCGTCTTTAACTCCGTTATCGTAGGCAAGCCTGCGCAAGTTGTTTCCATATTCAAAAGTTATTGCCCCTTGTTTTTGCATCTCCAACATCGCTTCAACATGAATGGCTGCAGACTCACCAACCCTCTTCAGGTATTCCTCCGGATCCTTACGCCTCAACTCCGCCGCCTCTTCCACGGTAAACCCTTTGGGGATATAGCCATTCAATGGATCGTGAGCGGCCACCTGGTCCGTTAGAAGGTCGGGGATGAAACCTCTTTTCACCAGTTCAGGATGAACTTCCGCCGCATTACCAAGGAGACCTATGGATAAAGGCTTACCTTGCTTCTTTGCTTCATCAATCATCGAAAGGGCCTTGTCTAAATTGTCAGTCCAGGTATCAAGGTATCCCATCTTCAGCCTTCTCTCTATTGCCCATGGATTTACCTCCACAGCGAGCATAATTCCATCATTCATAGTTGCAGCAAGTGGTTGAGCACCACCCATTTCGCCAAGCCCGGCGGTAAGAATTACTTTTCCTTTAAGTGACCCTCCGAAGTGTTTCTTCGCTGCCGCATAAAAAGTTTCGTAAGTACCTTGAAGAATCCCTTGAGTACCAATGTATATCCAGCTTCCCGCCGTCATCTGACCATACATTATAAGACCACGTTCCTCCAGTTCTCTGAAGTATTCCCATGTAGCCCATTTGGGAACGAGATTCGAATTTGCAATTAAAACCCTTGGAGCCCATTCGTGGGTTTTAAAAACTGCCACTGGTTTACCTGATTGTACTAAAAGCGTCTCATCGTTATCGAGGTTCTTTAATGTTTCAACGATGGCATCAAAACATTCCCAGTTTCTCGCTGCCTTTCCTGTTCCACCATAAACGATCAAGTTTGCCGGGTCTTTCGCAACCTCGGGATCGAGATTGTTCATTAGCATTCTCATTGCCGCTTCTGTAAGCCAGCTTTTACAAGTTAACTGAGTCCCTCTCGAGGCTCTAATTATTCTTTCTGACATACTTTCACCCCCAAAAGTTTAGTCTGCTATTTTGAAATAAAAACTAATTTTTAAAGGGTTTTCCTCAATTAGTTCATTCCCCTGTGAATAGCTAATAAAAGTTTTACATAAATCCAATTCGAAATAAAGGGGGGTTATTTTGTATCCCAGGGCAATGCTAATTCCTGGAATGTAAGTGTCGTTGACAAAACTCTTTTCTAACAAACCGCTAACTCGCAAAAAAGTCATGTCACGAAACATATGGGATATTCCCAAAGACCCTACCCAATAATCTTTAAGTGTCGCATTAATCTTTGAAAACCGCTTGTAAAGAAGGTCAAAATCAACTTGGGCCCCTGATTTAACAGTAGGGTTGTAATAGCCAGAAAAGGCTAATTGATTGGGCAGCGAATAAAAGTTTTCGTCAGGGAATTTTACCTTTGTTAAAAGTTGAATCAAAACTCCAAAAGACTTAGAAGAAAATCCGGCTGCAGCCAATGCTCTTACAGATCTCTGTGTCAAATTAGGCAAATCTTTATTTAACAAGCCAATCCCTGTCGCTACCTTAAAGCCCGCCTTATTAAGAGCTACTGCAAGGCCACCCTCAAAGATGTCACCCTCCCTTTCTTCCCTTATAGTATCCTCAACTAAGTAACCTGAATTATATTGAATTTTTTCGTAAAGGTAGTTTAAATCCGCTACACCTCTTAAATAGAGGTAGGTTTTAATCACCCCAAAAGCGTACCCTAAGGACAAATTTGGTTTTAAAAGGTAATAGTTTCTTCTCTCGTAGGTAATCTGCTTTCCAACGGTGTTATTGTAGGAATCATAAAGGTACTGATACCTGTATTCATTTACCAAGGCGTTATTGAATGCAATGGATAAATAATATTTTCTAAAGGAATCAAGGAAGGGCACCCCCCTGAAGTCCAGCTGATCACCGTACGGAACAGCCGTATAAAGATTTGTTAATGATGTTAGGATTAAGAACAACAATTTCATTTTTGACTCCTTTTGGTAAAATATTCTTTTAATACCATTATAAAGTAAATGACAAGTCCTACCGAAATACAAGAGTCTGCAACATTAAAAACTGGCCACCTTAAGGTGGGCGAAAGGCCAATGTCAATAAAATCTATCACTTCTTTAAAATGGACCCTGTCAACAATATTGCCAGCAACCCCTGCCAGGATCACGGATAAAAGGTTAGCATTAAAAACATTCTTTGACCTTACAGAATCTAAAATCAAAGCAGTAAGAAAAACTACAGCAATTAAACCAAGAATCACATAGGGAAAATTTCGTCCGAGGGAAATACTCCATAGTGAATGTGGATTTCGGACATGGGTAATTTTCACAAACTCTCCAATTAAATTTACTTCTGCGCCATAAGGGATAAGTTTTACGACAAGGTATTTGGTGATTCTGTCAATCGAAAAAAGGAATATAAATAAAAAAATAACTGTCTTCATTAAACCAGCTTTAACCAGTTATGAAGTAAGAAGTATATTCTGCCAATTAAAAGAGAAATACGAGCCATTATCGTGTAACCAAAGGATGCGCCAAAGGTTATCATCAAGATTGTTATGCCAACTTTTGAAGAAATACCCAGTATTCCCTTGTGCTCCCGTGAAAAGTAGAAATACAGAATGGTGAATATTGTCCCAAATACAATAATCCAGTTGTTAAAAGTGTAGAGAATAGTCTCTCCCCCGGTCGTACCTTTCACAAAGAGTGGTAGTATAGAGGCCTGAACCTGTGGCACTAAGAATCCCTGTGTTAAGCCTGTAATACCAAGACCTGCAGCCATACCTACAGTAAAAGCAATAGCCCAGCGAGAAAGCCAGGACAAAGGCTTTATAAATCTCAAAAGTATGAAGATAGAGAGGATAAGAGGAATTATTAATAGGTATCTCTGAGCGCCAACTTTTTCAGTGAATCCTATGACCAGCTTAGGGTATGCATCAAAAACCCATACATACAACACCATAAAGGCTGCCGAACTCCCAACATAAACATGTTCGGCAAACTTATAAAAAGGATTGTCCTTATAAAGAAAGGACAAAATAGCGAGGGTGAAAAAAGCAGCTACCCACGTCCAAATTATGTTGCTCATTTCTTTGCCCTCCTTAAAACAAGAAAACCAATATTACCAACTATAATAAAAGCAATAATTACAAGGTGAATTACTGACTGTGGAAGCATTCCTATGGATGCCTGTCCCGTAATTCCCACAAGGGTCTCATAATCTGCCGCCCCTCTCAATCCCCCAATTACCGATATAACCTGGTTCGCCTGCAAGTAAGGATAGTAATCAGGAGTCATAACCGCAGTGGTCCCGAGGATTATAGGTAATCCATACCTTGCATACCCAAACTGAATCCAGGAATCACCTACTGCACCCGCCTCAAGACCAAAAAGAAGCTTAATATCTTTATAATTCTTAACCTTCCTCATAAGTGGAAGAGAATCAATCGGAGTATATTTGTAGTCAGTTGAAAACACATTCCTGATTTCCTTGCCCATATTTATAATAACAGCAGCCACACCGGGGCGGTAGCCAAGAAAAACGTAGTCAATACCGTAAACTTTGTTGTATTTCTTTGCTAAATCTTCCAGTGCCTGTTGACCGAGAGGAAGTCCTAACGGCCAATGACCAAGCATTATGACCTTTAGATTTTTGCGGAATGCATGGTGCAAGAAAGTCTCCAACATTGGTTGGAGTTCAGGCATACTTGCTGCATCGTAGTCTACGGAGACCATCACTACTGTACTTTCGGGCAAACTCTCAATATAGTTGAAGGCCTTCACCACTTCAGGAAGGGGCTGAATTTTCATTGTTCTCTTTGTCAAGATAGGAATTGCTGTGGCAAGGAAAACGGCAAGATAAATTATTCTCCTATCAATCTTTGAAAGTTTCTCAAAAAATTCCTTCATTTTCTTATCCCCCCTTATTTCATATAGGTTCTCTCTATACCGAGAATTATTCTTATGGACATAGCTATACCACCCAGAGCAATTCCGATCATTATACCTCTCTTTCCAGCCATCTGAGGGACATTCATCACCCAATCAGAAAAGGAAGGTATGTGTTGCCTTAGATAAACCCATCCGATAGGGTATATCAGGACGACAAAGAGTAAAGCAATGAGTATGTAAATAAGCTTTATTTTTGTCTCTGTGATTCCCACAGACTCTGAGTAAAAATACCATGCAAATATGAGGAAAATGATAGTAATCACATAAGGAGCAGCACTCTGACCAAGAGGAATCCTGCCTAACATCACTATTACTGCCGAAACCAGAAGCAGGGCGGAGTTAAACTCCTTTGCTCTAAATGCCCGGTAAGCAGCACTGGCTATGAAGAAGGATAAAATTGCAAACATCGTAGACTGAAGCGGCACAAAAATAGAATTATAAAAATATCTGGAAAAGGTAGATGAAGGAGAGAAGGGATTATGTTCTGGTGTTCTCACAATTTCCCAAATCCCCCAGAAGAGTGTTAGGAAAAAACTCAAAATCAAGACTAAAGAATAAGGCGCATCCTTTTCCTTTCGCCTTATCTTACTAAAATTGTAACTCAGAAGGCTGTCAATACCAAGAAGCATGGTAAAACCGGAAACTATTATGTACCAGTCATTGAATATCTCTTCAAGATTTCCAAAAGGCTTGTGAGGTATGAACAGGGCAAGGACAAGTAAAAACCCTGAAATAAAGGTTATTGCAAGTGGTATCTCTTTTTTCATTTTCCCCTCCTAAAATATGTTGAAAAAGTTCACCAGTATATGGTTTCCAATCCCGAATGTTTCCATTAGAGAGCCTATAAGGATGATAATCACAAGAACCATCTTTATGTAGTCCTCGCCCTTAATCGTACCGAGAGAAAGGGCATCCCGGGAAAGATAGGCACTGGCGGCGTACATCTCTTCCCCGATAAGGGTGTAATCCGTTGAGGCAATGAAGAAAGGAAGCTGGGTAACTGCCGTAGTACCAGAAATCTGAATAGCACCGATTGAATGGCCCGTTTCTGCAAGGATTAAAGATTCTGCGTAGAAATATCCTTGAAGAAAAACCGCACCAGGCCTCTGTCTCATCATAATACCGTCCACACCAGCAGCATAACCGAACTGATCAGATGTAAGATAATAGATATTAGACTCTTTGTACAGGTCGGGTCTTCCCGCTTCTATATAACCTTCTTTTACCGTTTCCTGTGCTGCGACCATTACTATGGGGTCGTAACACGGGACAATAACATCTGCTTCGTATTCCGCAGCTTTAAAAGCAACCCTTTTCAATATAGCAAGTGAAGCCACCGTTGGAATATCACTTATGAAACCGAGACCCATAATGTAAAGAATGGGTCGGCCCATTTCCGTAGAACGCCCCACCGCCTCGTCTATGGCTTCAAGTCCTGCAATTCTCCTTATGAAGAGATTTTTGTCCACTCTTGCCCTCATAATGAAGTAGAGAAGAAAGGCGGTATAAACTATGAGAATAATTAGAACCGAAAGTCTTCTTGAATTAAACCATTGCGCTCTACTTATTGCAGGTTGAGTGGTTTTACCCTCCGCTATCAGCGAATCTCCCTGATAGATCAAAATCCTGTAATAATAAGGAGTTTTATCGACAACTCCCAGGTCTTGAAACTGCGTTTCCGCCTTATAAAGGGTTTCAATCAATGTGTCGGGAACGCCGGTGTCCTGGGTTCTGTAGATTTCTATCTTGCTTACCGCCCAGGAACTGTCCAGCTCCCAGGTTACTGTAATGCTTCCCCCTGCGTCGTTAGGTGTATCATAGGCCCTAACATCCACTGGGGAAGCTTGCCACAAAAGTAAGAGAATAGCAAGCTTCATAAATACCTCCTATGTCCCTTCCCCCCAAGATCTCAAATATTTCTTTTGCTCATCTGTCAACTTATCTATTGAAATTCCCAGAGTTTTCAGCTTATATTCAGCGACCTTCCTATCAAGGTCCTCCGGCAGTGTATAGACGCCAGATTTTAATCTCCCATAATTTTCTAAAAGATAAAGAACTGCAAGAATTTGATTGGAAAAAGAGAGGTCCATGACATCCGCAGGGTGTCCTTCTGCCGCTGCTAAATTTACCAACCTACCCTTAGCTATCAAATAGACAACTTTTCCACTTCTTAAGGTAACTTTTTCAAGATTCTCCCTTATTTTTTCCACCTGAGCGGCATTTTCATAAAGATATTTTACATTCACCTCAACATCAAAATGCCCTGCATTGGCCAATATACAGCCATCTTTAATAACTTCAAAGTGCTTTGCGGTTACCACATCCTTGCAACCTGTAGCAGTAACTACAATATCAGCAAACTTCACAGCCTCTTCCATAGGCATAACCATAAAGCCATCCTCAAAGGCCTCGAGGGCTTTAATGGGATCGACTTCGGTCACTATTACCCTTGCTCCCATACCCTTTGCCCTCATTGCGATTCCTCTTCCACACCAACCATAGCCTGCAACAACCACTGTAGTGCTGGAAAGCAAAATATTGGTTGCCCTTAGTATTCCATCTATCGTTGATTGCCCTGTGCCATATCGGTTATCAAAAAGGTGCTTAGTCTTGGATTCGTTCACCGCAATGACAGGGAATTTCAGAACTCTATCCTTTTCCATTGCCTTAATACGGATTACACCGGTTGTGGTCTCTTCCGTCCCACCCTTTATATTCTGATACAATTCTTTCTCATGAACAAGTGTAGTCAGATCAGCGCCATCGTCCATTATGATGTCCGGTGACTTAGAAGCCACTATTTCAAGATTTTCGTAGTAACTTTCTCTACTTTCGCCATGGACTGCAAATACACTGATCCCAAAATCTCTAACCAGTGATGCTGCAACATCATCCTGGGTGGAAAGGGGGTTAGAAGGTGAAAGGTACACCTCTGCACCAAGCTCTTTCAAAGCTATCACAAGATTAGCGGTCTCTGAAGTCACATGCAAGCAGGCAGAAATTTTTACTCCGGAAAGGGGGCGTGCATCCTTGAACTCCTCGACTAACTTTCTCAAAACCCTCATCCGAGCTGACGCCCATTCGATTTTTTTAAGTCCGGAATCTGCCAGGCTAATGTCTCTAATTTTATAATCAGTCATTTAAAGCCTCTAAAAGTTCTTTAGTCGAATCTGTCAATTCCCAAGTGAATCCTTCCTCCTCCCGCCCAAAATGTCCGTAAACGGCGGTTCTATAGTATATAGGCCTCAAAAGATCAAGTCTTTCAATTATTCCACGAGGTGTGAGGTCAAAAACCCTCCTTATTGCCTTAACAATCTGCTCCTCAGGGTATTCAGAAGTACCAAAAGTATCAACGGAAATAGCGACAGGCTCCGCAACACCAATCGCATAGGCAAGCTGGATTTCCACCCTTTTTGCAATACCAGCTTTCACAATATTCTTTGCAATATACCTCGCCATATATGCCGCAGACCGGTCCACTTTTGTCGGGTCTTTTCCAGAGAAGCATCCTCCCCCGTGCCTCGCATATCCGCCATAGGTATCTACCATAATTTTCCTTCCCGTAACACCTGTATCGGCAACGGGACCCCCTTGAACAAATCTGCCCGTCGGATTAATGTAGCACTTCATTTCCCGGTCCCTCAATTCTTCAGGTATAACATGATTAATGACCAGTTCTCGCAAATCCTCACGAAGCCTTTCGATTTTTACTTCTTCATCATGCTGGGCGGAAAGAACCACTGTGTTAATCCTAACAGGCTTGCCAGTATTATCATATTCAACAGTAACCTGTGACTTTCCATCGGGCCTCAAATAGGGAAGAATTCCATTCTCCCTCACCTCAGTCAGCCTCTTGACAAGTTTGTGGGCGAGAACGATAGGTAAAGGCATAAGTTCTGGAGTTTCGTCGGTAGCATACCCGAACATCAGCCCCTGATCACCCGCACCGCCAACATCAACACCCATGGCAATATCGTGAGATTGTTCCTGAATGGAGGTAATAACCGCAACAGATTGATAATCAAAACCATACTCAGGCCTCACGTATCCTGCCTTTTTAATAACCTCCCTTACTACCTCTGGGATTTCTACGTATGTAGAGGTAGTAAGTTCACCGGCCACCATTACAAGCCCTCTCGTGGTGAGGGCTTCAATGGCAACCCTGCCTTTTTTGTCATCTTTTAAAACAGCATCAAGAATGGCATCGGAAACCTGATCACAAATCTTATCTGGATGCCCCTTTGTCACCGACTCAGACGTAAAGAGTCTCCCCATCTCTTACCTCCTAAAATTTAACTTTTAACCCAAGATATATCACGCCCTCAGCTTCTCTATAGCCCTTACGGTCTATGGGCCTAAAACCTAAATAAATCATGCCCTCATTACTAATTCCACGTAGCAACAATCCACTATTCACTTCAATTTCAGGTGTTAAATTATAGTCTAAAGTGAAGCCACTGTAAAAACTTACATCTAAAAATGGCATAACTGTGTTTGAAATCGGATGGGCATAAAACATATTTAACAAGAAATCAAACTGGTTTGGGTTTCCAACAGTCAGCCAGGGAATCTTTTCGTGCCGAAGGTATGAACCGAGCTCCAGACGGTAATAAAAAGTAAGAGGCTCTGTTTTAAGATTTAAGTTGCGATTGCTAAAAACAAACTTAAGTTTGTTCCAGTAAAGGCTTTTATCTACAAAAGTATCAATCTTGTGATAGCAGGTATGATCAAGGAAGATTGCATACCACATATTATCCTTTATCGTTTTGAACCCGCCTCCCAGCAAATAGTCAGCTTCCTGAGGGTCAAGCTGTATAGGCCCAACATCCCGGCCCATCCATATGTTTTCAAAACCGTAGATAACGAGTCTGATTCTCCTCCATTGAAAGATGTCAGACTCAATGCTTATTTTCCCGATAGCGCTTCTCCTCTTAAGCGTGCCACCAAACTTTCGCAGCTCCCCGAATCCCTGGGTGGAAAAGAGGAATTGGAAATTAGATAGTATCGAAAATAGCAATAAAATTTTCATCACAAAACCTCCAATATCTGATCCCTTTCATATGGGGTCAATTCTATTAAAGTATGTTGCTTTTTTATTAAAATGCCTGCTTCTTTTTCTCTAACTTCTCCAATTATTTCCGCTGGTATATTCTCTTTTCCAAGGTCACTGCAAATGCGTTCTGCTTCCCTCTTTTCTGTGTAGACAATTAACGAACCTGAAGCTATAAGTCCCAACGGGTCAATTCGGTAATATTCTGAGAGTATTTTCGTTTCACTATAAACGATAATTTTATCTCCGTCAATAAATGCTCCAAGCCCCGAAGCCTGTAAGGATTCAAATAGAGCGGTAACAATTCCACCTTCCGTAGGGTCGTGGAGATTGCGAATATCATAGTTTTCAATCAGTTTAACGCCGACATCAAAGAGGCAAATTCCCGGTTCATACAGAAAGTCTTTACATCTTTTTACAAAGGGCTCTCCAAAAACTTTAGCAAGTTCGTCTTGCTTTTCACGGGAAATTATGCTCGTCCCCTCAATGGCAACGCCTTTAACTTGAACTATCACATCGCCCACTCTAACCTTTTCAGGGGAAACCTCCTTAACAACCTGACCCACCATAAATCCTGAAAGTATAGTGCTTTTTAGACCAGGAGTTACCTCAGTGTGGCCAGTTATTACAGGGACATTGAATTTTTTTGAGTAGAATCCCAACTCTTCAAAGGTATTTAAGACCTCCTCTTCGGTAACCCCTTCATAGAAAAGTAAATTTACACTGAGATACAAAGGCTTGGCTCCCATTGAAATGAGGTCGTTAATATTACAGGCCATAAGATAAAAAACACTATCCTTGGATGTGAAAGTGATAGGGTCAGAAGTGAGGGCAAGGAGAGGATTTTTTACCTTAACAACTGCACCGTCAACACCATATTTAGGGCCTACGAGAATATCTTCAGAACTTACTTCCAACTTCTCTAAGGCCAATTTTAACAAATCAGGCGGTACTTTACCGGGTTTTAATGGCATGTTTATAATTATAGGGCAAAAGATTGATTGAATATAGTAAAAACTTGAAAATTAGTTAATATGAAATGGCGTTACCGTAAACAGGAGTTTCCACCGAGTTGGTACGATTATCCTAAAATTATTTCCATCATTCTATCCACAAGAAAAATAACGCCAGAGGCTGCGGAAGAATTTCTCTATGCGCACAAAAAAAACTTTTATGACCCATTTAAATTAAAAAGCATTACAAGAATTGTAGAAAGACTAGCAGAAGCCCTTGAGAATAGGGAAAAGATCTTAATACATGGTGATTACGATGTGGATGGTATAAGTGGGGCCGCTTTACTCTTTCGTGCAATGGATAGATTGGGATTTTATGTGGACCATTACATTCCGCACAGGGCTAGTGAGGGATATGGTGTCTCACAAAAGGCAATAGAGAAGGCAGCAAAGGAAGGCTTTAAAGTAATCCTGACGGTAGATACAGGTATTTCCGCCTTTGGTCCTGCTTACTCCGCTAAATTCAAAGGATTAGACCTTATCATAACTGATCATCACGAACCCAAAAGAGCAAACATTAATAGCCCCAAAGTAATTAAGAAGTCCCTTCAAAAAAACTTTGTCAAATTCGAAGAAGACTACAAAACATCCAAATACATCTTACCCGAAGCCTACGCTATACTAAACCCTAAGTTAGAGGCTTATCCCGATCCAAACCTTGCCGGCGTAGGAGTTGCTTTCAAACTTCTTGAAGCACTCTACACATACTTTGATGCAGATTCAGAAGAACTATACGAAGACCTTGACCTTGTGGCCTTGGGAACGGTAGGGGACATGGTCCCTCTTGTCAAAGAAAATAGAATCTTTGTTAAAAAAGGACTCGAAGTCTTAACTAACTCAAATAAAGCTGGAATAAATGCTTTAAAGTTCGTTGCCGGAATTTCTGATGGTGAAATAAATCCTTTTCACATCTCCTTTATCCTGGCTCCACGAATCAACGCAGCAGGCAGAATATCCCATGCTAATGAGTCTTTTGAACTACTCATTACAGAGGATGAAGAAAAAGCCTTTGCTCTTGCAGAAAATTTGCAAAGGCTTAACAACAAAAGAAGGGAAGAAGAAAGAGCAATTTTTGAAGAAGCAATGGAACAGGCTCTAAAACTTGATTTGAAAGAAAATTACGTCCTCGTTCTATCTTCAGAAAGGTGGAACTACGGTGTTATAGGCATAGCAGCTTCAAAACTTGTGGAAGAATTCAGAAGGCCTGTAATCCTAATTACCTTTGAACAAGACATCGGAAGGGGTTCCTGTAGAAGCATAGAAGAGTTTGATATGCACGACACCCTTTCAAGGTTTAGCGAATACCTTGAGTCCTTTGGTGGACATAAATTAGCCTGTGGTTTAAAAATCCGAAAAGAAAACCTTGAAAAATTTAAAGAAGAATTAAACCTGTATGCCTCAGAACTTCTTAGCGGTTTGGACCTCGAACCCGCTCTTGAAATTGACGGAGACGTTCAGCTCTCAGACCTGAAGGAAGATTTCATTGAATATTATAGGCTACTTTCCCCTTTTGGTGTGGGGAATCCTGAACCGGTTTTCTCTCTTAAAGGAGTTGCTGTTGACAGGTCAAGCATCAAAGTACACAGAGAAAGACATGTATCTTTCTGGATAAATGAACAAGAGATAAAGTTAAGGGCAATTTACTTTGATGGACAGGAAAAGTTAAAGGTATTATCTGAAAGTGATAAGGTAGACTTAGCTTTCTCAATTAACTTAAGAGATAATGAAACGCCTGACTTCGAACTCAAAATTTTAGACCTTAAACCGAGCAGTAATAATTAGATCTAATTCAATTATTCGGCTTGAGGGTAAACGGACACAAAAACTTTATTTTTTCTCCTCTCAAACTTCACGTAGCCGTCAATGAGGGAGTAAATAGTATAATCCGCGCCGAGACCAACATTATAACCAGGGTGGAACTTTGTGCCCCTTTGTCTCACCAAAATGTTTCCAGCTTTAACAAACTGCCCATCAAAATTCTTAACACCAAGTCTCTTGGAAATAGAATCCCTTCCATTTTTCGACGAACCCATTCCTTTTTTGTGCGCCATTGCTTACCTCCTGAAGTTCTTCTATTTTAACTCAAACAATTCGTATTTTCAAACTGTAAAGGTTTAGAATTACAATGCAGATGTGCACTAAACAACAATATCAGAAATTCCTTTGATTTTACCTAAACTTTTCATTATAATTTTCAAACTTTCAAAGGAGGATTAAGATGCCGGCGCCGAAAAGAAAACATTCTAGAGCACGTTCAAGAAAAAGAAGGACTCATTATAAAGTAAAAATGAAGACGGTGACCACCTGTCCTAACTGTGGAGAGCCAATAACCCCGCACACCGTTTGCCCCAACTGCGGCTACTATAAGGGCAAACCGGTAATGGTTGTCAAAACAAAGGCAGAATAAGCTTTTTCCCTTAAAAAAATAAGGGGCCCTTAAGGGCCCCTTATTTTTTTAAAAGGCAAACTTTCCTTACTTCACCAGCAGGAACTTATTCACGTGGTCCTTCTCATCGGCCCTCAATCTCACAAAGTAAATCCC
>CAZZKY010000146.1:0-80651 GCA_964654765.1 uncultured bacterium
TTTCTGGGGGTCCTTTGTGGACCCCCAGACTCTATGAAAACCGCTGTTTTTCACATAAAACAAGGGTTTACTACAAATCTTTATATTTTTAGTGGAAATACTTTAGAAGGCTTATTTTTAATAAGTAGAGAAGAGCTTAAAGCTTCAAAGTTCCCCCCAAAACTTAGGGGAATTGATAAAGTTTACGTCTTATTGGATGACCCTGATGGTTATTATTTGAATCTTTTGAAACTACCAGGCTCAGGTCTTAGAGTTGGAGAGTTGAAGAAAATAATAAATTACGAGCTGCTGTCTATCCTTGGTGAAAAGGCCCGCTTTGCCTTTGAGGTCGTTGCCACCCAAGAGGATGAGACAGGCATTTCCTCTCTGGTGTTGGTAAACGGTATTAAAGAAACTTACTTTAATGAAATTGTCGATTATCTTAGAAACTACCGCGACCTCATAGAACTTGTAATTTCCTATCCAATTTCCTATTATAATTATGACCTTGGTCGAGGTACTCTAATATTGGAACTTTACGAAGACAAAACGAAGATGACTGTTTTAATGGGTGGGGCGGTAGTACTCTATAGAACTCTTCCTATTGGCTCTCAGACAATGAATTCGGAAGATTTGTTTTTAAGGCTGAGAGATGAGATTGAGCGCATCACCTATTATGTAAAGCAGAACTACGACAGAACTTTTGAGTTGAGAAAGATGTATTATTTTACTGAAGATAAGAATTTTAGCGATTTATTAAGGGGGCTTGGGATAGAGTCGGAATTGTTGGAGTTGCCTCTTTATCGTGGAGGTGATGTTGCACCCTACATCGTTGCACAAAAGAGTCCTAAGGACTTTATTTTAAATATACTTCCTCCAATTGTAAGTTATCGGGAGATTTCCCCATATATTTATCTGTTTTTGCTTTTATCGTTTTTCCTTTATTCAGCTTTGTTTTCCTATTCTTACTTCCGCCTCTTTAAATACGAGCGAAATCTTTCAAAAGCTCTTGAGAACTTAAGAACTGGAGTTTATCAGAATCTTACATATATTAGAGAAAATAGGATGTGGATGTTAACCAGTGCATTAAGCCAGGCAGAAGTTCCTCTTGGAGATTTCCTTATGGCGGTTTCAGCAAGCTTGGAAAGTGGTATGCGGGTAACTTATTTGAAGTCAGAAAGACACGTTTCGGGCCTTGCTTTTTCGCTAAATATAGATTTCGATAACGTTCCCGATTTTAAAAAGGTAGACCTTTTAAAATCTTTTACAGAACGGCTAAGTTCTTATGGAATCTTCTACAATCTTTCGTATGAAGTCCAATCTCGCGGAGAAAAAAAGGAATACCGGGTGAAGGGCGTGATGCTGAAAGGAGGCGGTTAAAAATGTTCAGAAAACCAGTTTACCTTTCGATCTTCCTCATAATTTTTGGATTATTTTGTTATTTAGAGTATATGGCTATAGAAAGGAAAATTTTGAAGATTGAGCAAATGGAAAAGGATCTCCTGAATCAGCTCAGAGAATTTACCACATACAAAAATTATGTTTACCAGTTCAGTTTGCCGCCGAGCAGAAGTTTTCTCTTTATTGATATGAGAGAACTTGGAGATTACGAAAGAAAGGCTAGTTTTCTTAAGGATTATTTTCAGAACTTTGCAAAGAACTACGGTCTCAATGCAGAAGCAGAGGTGAGAAACAGCCAGCACTTTGATTGGATGAATGTTTTGTCGGTTGGAGGAGTGCTGAAGGTGTATAGGGTTAGTATGGAGATTCAAAACTATACCAGCCTGCCAGCCCTTTTGGATTTTTTGAATTTTTTGAAGAATTTCCCTATAATTTTTGAGAGTTTTGAAGCAGGTACGGGAGGAGAAAAAAAGGGGTATATGAAATTAACCTTTCATTTTATCGAAACCTACGAGGAGTGAAGATGAAGGGGAAAAACTTACTCATAGCATTGCTTGGTTTAGCTTTTGTAATAGGGGTAGTTTTAATTATAACTCTGTTTATTCCTGCACTTAGAAGGCCAGTGCCCCCTGTTCCTCAGGTGCAGGTTACAGTTCCTGTCGAAACGTCTAAGAGACAAGAACCTCCTACCAAGCCCTACGTTTTTGAAAAAGCCTCTTCTCTGTTCGATCCTTTCACTTCTAAGGTGCTTGAAGCAACGAAATTACAGGAACAGATGGAATTGAAAAACACTGAGATTGAATTGTTGAAGCTGGAGCTGGAAAAATTAAGATTGGAAGCCCAGATTGACAGTTTAAGAAAAGAAAAGGGCTATTCATCAGTGAGCTTCGGAGGGGTAAAAGCTCTCGCAATTTCTGGGAGTGCCGGTAATTTTAAGGTGCTTCTTGATAACGGTGTGGAAAAACGGTGGGTTAGCGAGGGGGGCGTATTTGATGGCCATGTAGTATTGAATATTGAGTCTGGTTATGCCACCTTAAGAAGCCCAACCGGTAAAATATTAAAAGTGAAACCAGGAGAGTGATATGAACAGGTTTATTTTGTTTTTAGGTTTGCTCATTTCTTCTTCATTTGTTTTTACAGAGGAACCATCTATTCCGAAGATCGAGATAGACCATATGAAGGCCTCTTTATTAAAAAAGATCAGCATACAAGGGAAATCAATTCCTATATCATCAATAATGGAGCTGGTCTCTGAAGAGACAGGCTTTGGCTACTACTTAGATGCTGGCCTTTCAAATTTGGTGATCACTGATTTGAATTTCAGGGATGCTACGATCAAGGAGCTACTTGATTTTTTGGAGACTAACTATGACCTTGTATATAGAATTGAAGGGAATAAAATTTTCTTGAAAAATTACGATACTTGGACCTTTGAAATATCTTTTCCTGCAAGGTCGAACAAATCTTCTATCACTATTGGTGGAAGTGTAATTCCCACGGGGGAACTTACTGGTGGTGCGCAAATTAGGAGCGAGTTCAGTGGTGGTCAGTCTGACCTATACACTGCAATAGAGAGTGATGTAAAAGCCCTCCTGTCTCCTGCTGGAAAATTTTCCCTTAACAGGAACTCAGGAACTTTGCTGGTTTCAGATAGTGCATCGGCTTTAAAAAGAGTTAAACATTACATTGACAAGGTTCGAGAATCTAAGGACAGGAAGGTTCGTATTGAAGTAAAAATAGTTGAAGTTTCCCTTGATAATACTAACTCCTATGGGATTGATTGGAGTTTTGTAAAGAATTTTTCGGCGAATTCAACCAGTTTTAGTTTGAAACTTGATCAGAGCACAGCTTTGACTCAGCAGGTTTTCAGTATTGATCTAAAAGGTGGCGGTTTTACTACACTTTTGAACTTTTTGTCTACTTATGGTAAGGTGAACCTTCTTTCCCAGCCTTCCATTCTCCTCATGAATGGGGAAAGTGCTCTACTTTCAGTTGGACGTCTTTTAACATATTGGGAACTTACCGCTCAAGCTGCTGGTGCCCAGGTGGGTACACCCGTAGTTTACCCTGTTCAGAAGAACATTCTAAAGGGCCTTTTGTTTTCGGTTACTCCTTTCATAAGTTCTGACAGTTCTGTTACCATGGAGATAACCCCGGTGCTTGCCGATGTGTCAAAATGGGAAACCTACCAGTGGCAGGGGCAGATTCTGGAGGCCCCGTCTGTCGACATCAGGGAGGCTCATACAATGCTGAAGGTAAGGTCAGGTGAAACTATTATTCTTGGAGGACTAATCTCTAATAAAGAAAATAAGGTAGAAAGAGGAATCCCCATTCTGTCAAAAATTCCTGTCATAGGTAGTATCTTCAAGAAAGAGGAGAAGGTAGCAGAAAGGACGGAACTTGTAATTTTCATTACACCTCAGATTGAATGAAATCTCAAGAACTGATATTATTAAACGAAACAATTCTGGACTTCTTTGGCATGAGAGTGAATCCCTTTACTAATACACCAAACATCGAATTTCACTATGAGTCCAGATCCTTTCAAGAAGGATATTCTGCCATCTATTATGTGATAAGTAGGAGACTCGGCTTTGGTATGATTACCGGTGAGGTGGGTACAGGTAAGACTCAGCTTTTAAGGTACTTTTTGAAGAATTCTCCCTTTCACATGGTATCTGCCGTTGTTTTAAATCCACTGGTCAAACCGAGGGATCTATTAAAACTAATACTTGCCGATTTTGGAGTCAAAGAGGCTTTGAAGGTTAGGCAAATTAGTGTGCTGATAAACCTTCTTTACGATTTTACTTTGAAAAAGGCGCAGGAGGGCGAAAGAGTTGTTATCTTTATTGACGAAGCTCAGGATCTTCCTCTTGATACTTTGGAGTCTCTTAGGCTCATTTCCAATTTTGAAACGGAGGATTCAAAGCTTATCGACATAATCCTTGTTGGGCAACCGGAGCTTGAGGAAAATTTAAAGAGGTATGAGCTGAGGCAACTTGACCAACGGATTTGGGTGAGGTTAAGACTTAGACCGCTGGATATGGATGAGGTTGAGCCTTATCTCGTGACGCGTTTTGAGAAATCGGGGGCGGGAAGAATTTTTGATAATTTTATAATAGGAGAGGTTTATAATTTTTCTAAAGGGATTCCCAGACTAATTAATGCCTTAATGGAGAGGGCTTTACTATCAGCTTTTGTTGACGATAGCAAAATCATAAGACCAAGACATATTAAAAGGGCAATAGAGAGTTTGATGGGTGAAAGGTAATGAGTCTCATTCACGAAGCATTGGAAAAAGCTAAGAAAAATACGAAAAATGTTGAAGTTAAAAGGATTTACGAAAAAAGGAGCTGGAGAGGTAAGCCAATTTTTTTGTCGCTAATGATTTTCTTAATCTTGGCCTGGATTGTGACGACGGCAATTTGGTTTAAAATGGGATTTGGGATTAAGAAGGGATCTGCAAGTAGTAAGATGGCTCTTTCAATACCATATTTTTCTAAGGATTCAGCATATACTACATTAATTGTTGATACTCTTCATTCAAGTAGAGGTGATGTCCAAAATTCTTCAACACTTATTGATTCTGTTAGGTTTTTAGAAAGTTTTAAAATGGCTCTTTCCTCTGGAAATACTGAACTCTTAAGGGAGCTTACCCTCAATAATCCTCGACTCTTGTCTTCTTCTGACTTTCGAAAGGTACTTAAGATTTTTATGACCCTTGACGATCTTCAAGTTGTTAAGGAAATATCTGCCAAAGCTGATGAATCGGGGAAACTTAATGCCGACATTCTGTTGGAACTCGCAAAATATTTTGAGGAGAAGGATGAGATTGCTTCTGCCAGCTATTATAGGAGGTCTTATTTTGCAGGAAACGCAGATCCCGTTCTTCTTGCAAAAGCTGGCTCCCTTTATGATAAACGGGGGCTAAAAGACAGTGCGGTCAAGTATTACCGTATTTATTTGAATCTTGCAGATACAGGGGAGTTGTTTTTTAGTATTGAAAGGAGGGTGAACTATCTTGCTAATGGACAGCGGTAAGAGAGCATTAAAACTCGGAGAAATTTTGCTTAATTATGGTTTTATTACCGAAACAGAGCTTAAGCTTGCATTGGAAGAACAGAGCAGAACCGGTGAAAAGCTTGGGGAAATCCTTATAAGACTTGGCCTTGTGACTGAAGAAGAGGTTTCCTTTGCTATTGCACACCAGGCAGGTGTAGAATTTGTAAATCTTGAAGAGGTTATAATTAATCCAGCTGTGCTAAAATTGGTCCCTTATAAGGTGGCAAGGGAAAATAAAGTTGTTCCCATAGAAACTGATGGCAAGTCAATTACAATTGCGATACAAGATCCTTTTAATTTCAAAGCCATAGACACCATTGAACAGATTACCGGTCTTAGGGTTGTTGTTAAAGTAGCGAGGGAAGAGCAGATTTTAAAAGCAATCGAGAATCTCTATGGCCTTCATGTGAGCTCTGATGAGGATTTAGAAGCAAATATTAGGGAAGCAATCAGGATACAACAGCTTGGTGCGGAGGTTGCCCCTATTGCAAATATAGTAAATTTGATAGTCTTGAAAGGAATTCAACTTGATGCAACGGATATTCATATTGAGCCATCTGACAAGGTCTCCAGAATAAGGTACCGTGTTGATGGGGTTTTGCACCCAATTTACACAATCCCACGGAGGCTTCATCCGTCCATTGTAACAAGGATTAAAATTATGTCTAATCTTGATATTGGGGAGCAGCGAATCCCACAGGATGGAGGTTTCAACTTCCAGCTGGGTATGAAAAATATAAACATAAGAGTGTCCACTTATCCTACTCCTTACGGGGAAAGTGTTGTACTCAGGATTCTGGAAAGGACAAATATTATACTTGGCCTTGAAAAACTCGGACTATCTGAGGAAAAACTTGCCAGGATTAGAAATTTGATACGTAAGCCTTTCGGTATTATAATAGTTTGTGGTCCCACAGGTTCGGGGAAAACTACGACATTAAATTCTATTTTGCTGGAGTTAAACTCACTTGAGAAAAACATTATGACTATTGAGGATCCGATAGAGTACAGGTTGCCACTCATAAAGCAGTCCCAAGTAAATGAGAAAGCTGGGTTTACCTTTGCAAATGCTTTGAGAAGCATCCTCAGGCATGACCCCGATGTAATTCTTGTTGGTGAGATGAGGGATCGAGAAACTGCAGAACTGGCTTTTCAGGCTTCTTTAACGGGTCATTTGGTTTTAACCACTATTCATGCTAATACAGCAATTCAAGCTATTCCCAGGCTTTTAAATCTTGGCGTTGACCCTTATATAATGTCTATTGGGCTTATTGCTATTATCGGGCAGAGGTTGGTAAGGAGAGTTTGTGAAAATTGTAAGGTTAAACGGCCCGTAGATATAGATTTGATTAAGAAGTTTGGCCTTGAGAAGTATTTTAGATTAGATGAGATGGAGTTTGCCGGAAAGGGTTGTTCTAACTGCTTCCACACTGCTTACCGCGGTAGAACTGGTATTTTTGAAATTCTTGAGATAACTGAGGAGGTTAGGGAATTAATACAGCGTGGAGCTTCACTCCACGAGATTGAAAGCGTTGTGAAATACGAGACGATGCTTGAGGATGGAATCCGTAAGGTTAAGAAGGGGATAACAAATCTTAGCGAAGTTTTGAGGGTTATAGGTTAGTTCATATGGAATTTATTTATATTGGGTTAAATCAAAGGGGAGAGAAAATAAAAGGATACATTGACGCAGAGGATGAAGTAGTCGCGATTAAAATTTTGAAAGAGCAGGGACTTACACCTCTGCAAGTAAGGAAGTCTTCAGTATTTTCCATTAAACCGAGGTACAGGGTAAAGCGAAAAGAGTTGATTCTCTTCACGATGCAACTTCACTCTGTCCTTAGTTCGGGGGTACCAATTACCATCGGCCTTGAGAGCTTAAGAGACGAGGCGGTTAGCAAGGATTTGAAGAAGGTCATCGAGGAGATTCGTCTTGCCCTTCTCCAGGGAAGTTCACTTTATGAAGCCTTTTTTCGTTTTAAAACAATTTTTCCGCCTTACTATCTTGGTGCGTTAAAAGTTGGCGAAGAGAGTGGAACCCTTCCCAAGACCCTTGAAAGGATTGTAAATGTTATGCAAAGGGAAGAAGAACAGAAGGACAAGACCATCAAGGCTTTAATTTATCCTGCTTTTGCAATTACTACTATAACCGTTGCTGCTATCTTTTATCTCTTTTATGTCCTTCCAAGGGTGATTGAGTTAGTTAAGGGGCTCGGAACCACTTTGCCACTTATCACTTTAATGGTCATTGGTATTGTGGGTTTCCTCAAAAGGTTTCTTTTTCTCTTTGTAATTTTGATTATGGCTCTAATAATTTTTTTAATTCTGCTTTACCAACGCAAGCCTGCAAGACTCGTTATGGAGAGGGTACTTGTGGAAAAACTTGGCCTTTTGTCCGATATCCTCAAGAAATCTTTCTATGCTCACTTTACAACTTTCCTTTCCCTTATGTTAGAGGCGGGAGTGGATATGAGTACTTCCCTTGAGCTTTTAACTTTCAGCACCGGAAATCTTTATTTAATAGGTCTTGTTGAAAGATTAAGGACCCTTGTTACTTCTGGTCAGAGACTGGGTGAAGCGGTTAGAAACCTTGGCTTTCCACCTCTATTTTGTTCTATGGTTGCCATAGGTGAGGAAACGGGGACTTTGCCCAGACAACTTAATAGCCTCTCTTTCTACTACGAATCAGAACTTACACGAACTGTTGAAAGGCTTCAAGCAATTTTGGAGCCAGTCTTAATTATTTTCATCGGGGTTTTTGCCGCTTTGATATTTGTTTCAGTCCTTTTACCAATATACCAGACGATTGGAAGTTTGAGGTGAAATCTAATCCAAGTCAGTGGTAAAGATAGGAACGTTGGAAACCCTTCTGTCGACGTTAATATAAACTCTGCAATTTCCATTAATGTCATATTTTTTAGGTACGAAAACATTTGTAGTTATGGTGGTGAAACCGGTGCTTGTAGAAATAAAAAAATACTCATCCGGACTTGCATTAGGCCACGTTTGTGTACTTCCATTTGGCATAGTGAAATAATTTGAAGCAGATTTAACAGGGTATACATATAGGCTTGCCCCGCTCGTATTTCTGATTGTTACCTGGTAGGAAGTGCAAACAGCTGGTGTGCTGACAAGTTCTGCTTGCGATACATATATGAGGATGTCATCAAAATCACCAGCGCCGGTAGATTGGAACCTCTTATCATCGGGAGTTGCATTTTCACCATCAAACTTGCCATTTTTACCGGGACTGATGATAACTGCTCCGATATCCCCGATTGCGTTGCCATCAACGTAAATCGAATCACCATCCCCTCTTATTGTTTCGGCAAAGTAGCGATAAGGTATTCCACTAACGGGATCGAGAGTAAATCTTCTTGGAATTTGAAGGGAAAGGTGAGGAAGTGTATAGGTTGGGGTATGCGAAGGCAGGTTACCGGTTTGGTTGTAAAACGAAATAAGCCTTTTTTTGTAAATCTGGAGCTCTTTTCTTGCTATTTCTATATGTTTTGCACCTTTTGTTTGCATTAAGAGAGGGATAGAGAGACCTGTAATTATACCTAAGATGATTAAGGCTATGGAGATATCGATTAAAGTAAAGCCCCTTTTCATCTATGAAGGTCCCCTGTTATGAGTGGATGGGTAGTCCCTGATAATTGTGAATATTTAATTACTTCAACAGTGCAGTCGTTCCCTTCGTTGTATGAAGAGATGTTGAAGAAGTATACGTCTACTTCGTTATTGTAATTATTCCTTCTACTTAGTTGAATACAGGCAAAAGGCTCCAACCCCGAAATGGTTAACGTTTGACCCCATGGTATGGTATAAGTAGTTGCCACATCTCTGATAATTCTTGCGTATAAAGCACGATTTTCCACTACATCTTTATTTCTTAATATTAGGGTGTACGATTCACAGACTCCCCATGCTTCAGGTGTTTCTGTTAAATCCAGTTCACAGACGTAATAAAGTATGTCATCAAAATCGCCTGTGCCTGTCGATTCAAATCTTCCATCACTCGGTGTGGCATTTTCACCATCAAACTTCCCGTTGGGGCCTGCACTTATTATTACAGCGGAGATGGCTCCAAGGGGTGTATTATCTACGTAAATCGTGTCTGCAGCGCTGATAGTGTCAGCGAAGTAAAGATATGGGATTCCCTTTATTGGGTCGTTTTTATATTGTTCAGGAATGCCTAAGATAGGACTGGGTAGTGTGTTATTAGGTTCATGAGCGGGTAACTTTCCATTTGTTTTATAATAATAAATTAGCAATTCTCTTATATTTTGAAGTTCATTCTCTGCCTGCATTATTTTTTGATTCTTGCTTACATTGACGGTTATCGGTATTGCAACAGCAGATAAAAGGCCCATCACTACCAACGCAACAGAGAGTTCTATCAGGCTGAACCCCTTTCTAAAATTTGAGATAGGAGACATTTGAGATTCTCCTGTATCGCCCATATTCAAGATTTCCGTCATCTATTTTTGCATCTATAAGGGAATCAAGGTTTATGGGTATTCTGTCGGAATAAATATAGTTCCCACTGTCAACACCGGGAAAGTTTCTCCACATCACATTAAAAGTGCCACCGAAGGGGTTTTCAACTTTTACATCAAAACCGTTCGTCCTCAAAATGGGTATCGCGTCATTTTCTATTTTACCGTCACCATCGTAATCACCGGGGTATCTTCTGTAAATATTAAAATAGTTTTCAACAGCGTAGAGATTTACTCTGTAGCACTCTACTGTTGCGTTAACTTTTGCGGTGTAACTTGTCTGTGTGCCACGAACAACAATTCCAATGAGAATACCTATAAGAATCAATACTATAGCTACTTCCAGTAGAGTGAAAGCCTTTCTATTATTTCTAATTCCAGCTTCCATTTTTCTGCTTTTTTATATTATATTTTTTCATTTTGGCAATGAGGCTTGTCCTTGAAATCCCAAGCATTTTTGCTGCTTTTGTCTCATTCCAGTCGCAGTTTAAAAGCGCATCGATGAGAATATTTTTCTCGTAGTTTTCTACCAGTTCATCAAGGGAAAAGGTATGCGACTCAATGGCCGTAATTTTAGAGGATAATTTATCCACCGTGATGTATCCGCCGTCTTCTGTGAAGGCAATCATTCGTTCAACTTCTTTCTCCAGTTCCCTTACATTGCCTGGCCAATCGTAGGATTTGAGGAGGTCATAAACCGCTGGAGTGACCCCTTTAATAATTTTGCCTTCTTCTATGGAATATTTTTTTATAAAGTAGTTAACAAGCTCTGGAATGTCTTCTTTTCTCTCTCGAAGAGGCGGCAAATTAATCACCATGCCCGAAATTCGGTAGTATAGGTCTTTTCGGAAATTTCCTTTCTTAACTTCTTCTTCAAGATCAACATTGGATGCAGAAATTATCCTGACATCAATAGGGATAAGTTCTGTCCCTCCAACTCTTCTTATGGTCTTTTCTTCGATAGCCCGCAGCAGTTTTGCCTGCATCCCAGGTGAAGTAGCCTCGATTTCATCAAGAAAAACGGTTCCACCGGATGCAGACTCAAAAAGTCCTATTTTTCTTGAAGTGGCACCTGTGAAGGCCCCCTTTTCGTGTCCAAAGAGTTCTGATTCCAAGAGGGTTTCGGGAATGGAGGCACAATCTATAATTACAAAAGGCTTGTTCCTTCTCGCACTTAGTTCATGAATTTTTCTTGCGACAAGTTCTTTACCCGTTCCAGTTTCACCGAGGATGAGAACGGTCATATCGGTCTGGGAAGCGATAATGATCTCCTCTTTTACCTTCGCCATCTTACTTGAGTTACCAACAATTTCAATGGAGAAGAAATTTTCCTGCGATTGTGTTTTCTTACCTCTGGTGGTCAATTGAAGCAGAGCGTTTATTATAAATTCGTCATGTTCCAAGACATTGACCTCTTCTGAGTTAACATAACCAATGGAAAACTTACACTTTATAGCGGCATGGTTTACATGAAAGGATTCAAAATTTAATGCAGAGCTGAGTCTCTCCATGAAAGTTTTGGTACCTTCTGCGTTAGTATGCGGCATTAAGATCGCCAGTTTGTCCACGTCGAATCTACATAGAATGTCGCTTTTCCTCTTCAGTTTCACTATGAATCGAGCGATGTCTCTTAAAAGGATGTCAAAAGAGTCTTCAGGCAAATTTCTTGAAATTTCTTCAAAATTGTCAATCTTTATTATTATTAATGAGAAATCTTCTTTGTAGCGAATTTTCCGTTGAATCTGTTCATCAATTCGGTCAAGGAGATATTTCTTTCCAGGTAGGCCTGTACCAGGATCCACGAAATGGTAGTCGAGAAGGGTAAGTAGCTCAGTAATTTTTGAAAAAGTTTCCGATGCCTTTTCCAAGAAAGTCGATTCGGAACCATCACTTTCTGCAACAAAAATGTATCCATAAGATCCAAGTTTCCCTTTCAATGGGTAAATCTTGTATCCGTTTATTTTGAAAGGATTTGAAGAGGCTGAGAGTTCAATCTGCTGGATGAGTGCGTTTAATTCCGCTTCATTCAGCCCTTTAGAAATAATTTGCAGAGGCTTGCCCGTGGGTTTCGTTAGCACAACCCCATATTTGATGTCCTGAAAAACTTCTGAAATAATTTGAAAAACGAATTCAAAGAGCTCTGAAAGAACCTGAGAATATGTTGACTCTTCTACTCTAACCTTTTCGAGCATGTTATATATTAAATATAACACTCTTTTTGGGAAAAATCAATGTTTGATTGAATATGCGGTAAAATTTATAATGTTGCAACAAAGGAGGCTTTATGCTAAGAAGGACTCCACTTTTTGATGAGCATGTAAAACTGGGCGCAAAGATTGTGCCTTTTGCTGGGTTTGAAATGCCTCTGCAATACTCTTCAATTATTGAAGAACACCGTTGGGTTAGGCAGAGTGCAGGTGTCTTTGATGTTTCCCATATGGGCGAAATTATAATAAAAGGGCCAGATGCACTTGAATTCGTATCATACATCACGTCCAATGATCCCTCAAAGTTGGAGGTTATGGAGGTCCAATACTCTTCCCTTCCGACCGAGAGAGGAACCATAGTTGATGACCTACTGGTTTACAGGCTTGAGGACTATTTTATGCTTGTTGTCAATGCCTCCAATATAGAAAAAGATTATAACTGGATCTTGAGTCATAAAAGGGGGAATGTTGATGTTATAAATATGTCGTATGAAATTGGTGAAATTGCCTTTCAAGGGCCTAAAGCTGAGGAAGTACTTCAAAGGATTGTTGAAGAAGATCTCTCGAAAATTAAGTATTACTGGGCAGGCCGAGTCAAAATTTTGGGTAAAGAAGTTTTAATATCCAGGACAGGTTACACCGGTGAAGATGGATTTGAAATTTACACTGATAATAAACACATAGTGGAGATATTTAGAAAGCTCATCGAATTTTCCGAGGTTAAGCCCGTGGGTCTTGGGGCAAGAGATTCTTTGAGGTTAGAGATGGGGTACTGTCTTTACGGGAATGATATTGACGAAACGACTAATCTAATAGAGGCTGGTCTTAAGTGGATTACCAAATTGGAAAAGTCAGATTTTATTGGGAAAGACGCTCTCATAGAGATTGAGCAAAAAGGTGTTACACGAAAGAGGGTTGGTTTTGTTATTAAAGAGGGTGGAAATATTCCAAGACGTGGTTATAAGATTTACGACGCGACTGGGCACGAAATCGGGCTTGTCACCAGCGGTAACCTTTCTCCTTCGCTAAACATCCCTATCGGCATGGGGTATGTTGCAAAGGATTTCGCTAAAGCTGGTACAGAGATTTTTGTTGAAATTCGAGGTAAAAGAGTCCCTGCAGAGATAGTTAAATTGCCTTTTTACAAAGAGGGGAGTGTTAAAAAGGCTTAAATTGATTGTCTGAGGACCGTTGTTTATAATATTCCCAAAAATCAGGAGGTTTCAATGAGGAAACAGGATATCGTAGATGAAATTTACCAGCAGACAGGCTTACCTAAAAAAGATATACAACTGGTCGTGAACATGTTCTTGGATAGTGTTAAGAAGGCCTTTTTCAGAGGTGAGAGAGTTGAGTTAAGGGGATTTGGAGTTTTTGAGGTAAAGCATAGAAAGAGCAGGGTCGGAAGAAACCCTAAAACAAAGGAAGTGATTAAAATCCCCGCAAGAAAGGTTGTAACTTTTAAACCATCAAAACTAGTTAAGGGATTGAAGGAGGAAGAATAATGCCTTGCGGTAGAAAAAGAAAGAGGAAAAAGATTAAGAAACATAAACTAAAAAAGAGAAGGAAAAGAGACAGGCATAAGAAGAAATAATGAGGGTCTTGATCCTATCGGATACTCACATTCCACATAGGGCTGAGCAGCTGCCAAAAGAAGTTACGGATGAGATTTTAAATTGTGACGCTATACTACATGCTGGAGACTTTACATCTCTTAGTTTTTATCAGAATCTTCAGCTATTGAAAAAACCAGTTTATGCAGTTAGAGGCAATATGGATGATGATGATCTTTATTCTCTGCTTCCTGAGACGCTCGTTTTTTCCTTAGAGGGTCTAAAAATCGGACTTTACCATGGAATTGGTGCTCCGTGGGGGATTGAGAAGAAAGTATTGGAAAAATTTAGTGAAGCAAAGGATCTGAATTTGATAATCTTCGGGCATTCACATAAACCAATGAAAAAAGAGGAGAAAGGTATAATTTTGTTTAACCCCGGTTCGCCGACGGATACCATATTCGCACCAAGACGTTCCTACGGTATACTGGAGGTAAAAGAGGGCAAGATTTTAAACTTGAGTCATGTGTTTTTGTAATGCGCCCGTAGCTCAATTGGATAGAGCGTTGGCCTCCGGAGCCAAAGGTTGGGGGTTCAAGTCCCCCCGGGTGCATAGTTATAATATTTGAAAAACTTTGACGATTACAGAGCTTATTTTCCAATTACTAAAAATTACATTTATTTTAATCACGCCAGCACTGCCCCTTTTAACACTTATTCTTTGGAAAAAACTGAAAAGTATCTAAGCACTCTTAAAGATGAAGGGGAAGTGGGCTGGGATTTGCTCCAAGAGATTTCAGAGAATGCAAGGGGTTATGTAGCCGAGCTTCTAAGGGTCAACCCCTTTGAGATTGCCTTTGTTCAAAATACATCAATTGGTATTAATTTGGTGATAGAATCAATAAACTGGAAACCCGATGATGAAGTTGTTCTGGTGGGTTTTTTCCCTGCCCTTCTCTATCCTTTCAGGTATAATAGGTATGGGATAAAAGTGATAGAGGCGAACGAAGAACAGTTTGAAGATGTTATTGGGCCTCGAACAAAATTGGTTGCGGTAGAATGGATTGACTATTTTTCTGGGAGAAAATTTGATCTTGAGAAACTTTGTAAGTTGAAAAAAAAATTCAATTTTTTTATTCTTGTTGACGCGATCCAAGGGTTGGGGGCTGTTCCCCTCTACCCATATGAGTTTTCAGTAGATTTTTTGGTTGCAGGTGCATCAAAGTGGCTATTAGGGCCTCAGGGAGTCGGAATTTTTTATATCAATCAGGATACCTTTGATAAACTTTCTAAGGGATTTGTCGGATGGCTTTCTTGTCCATGGAGTGGGTTTTCAGATTTTTCTCACTTACCTGAGCCTTATAATGATGCGAGAATTTTTGAAACGGGTACCAAGAACTATTGGGGGCTTTCCTTTTTAAGTGGAAACTTAGAAATGATATTAGAGATTGGTGTGGAAAGGATTTTTCAACGTTTGAAGGGATTTCTGGATATTTTATTTGAGGAGTTGACCTTTGCAGAAATTTTAACTCCAGTTGATCAGGCAAAGCGAGGAGGTATATTTACCTTCAGATTACCAAATGTACCTTCATCGGAACTCCATCTCGCCCTTACAAGAGAGGACATTAAAACCTCTTTGCGCAATGGGTTTATAAGGGTTTCTCCTCACTTTTATAATACCGAAGAGGAAGTCAGTATCCTTGTGAATTTTTTAAAAAGGGTGAGAGAAAATGGAAAGGGTTAGCTTTTATAAAGCTGATATAACAGAACTTGAGAAAAATTTGGTAGAAAATGTGCTTGAGTCAAAAATTTTGACAGCGGGGCCTTTCATATGGAGGTTTCAGGAAGAGGTGCGTAGATATTTAAATGCTCGTTATTTTCTTGCAACATCCAGTGGCTTTTCGGCTTTGCATATAGCTATTAGAGTTTTAGGATGGGGAACGGGAGACGAGGTGATACTTTCACCGCTTGTTCATATTGGTGTACCTAATACCCTTTATTCTGAAGGCATTGGGATTCAGCCCGTGGATATTGAAAAGGACCGACTCACACTTGACCCTGAAAAAGTTAGAGAATTTATTGTAAAAAATTATGAGTCAAAGAATGGGAAGTTAAAAAATAAGTTAACGGGCAAAGTTTTAAGGGGTATTGTCCTGTATCACCTTTATGGCATTCCATGCAATCTTAAGGAATTTTTAAAGCTTAAGGAAGAGTTTGGATTGGAACTCCTTGAAGTTTGCTGGGAAAGTTTTGGCAGTTCTTATAAGTTTTCAGATGGGGGTGTGTTTACCGGTCTTGTTGGCGATGCAGGTGTTTTTAGCTTTGCCAGATACGGCGCAATAAATGTAGGAGAGGGTGGTGGTGTTGTTTTTAAAAATGAAAGCCAATACGAAATGGGCGAGAGTCTTCGCTACTACGGCGTACCTACCGAATATGTTGAATATCAAGCAATTATTAGTGGATATAATTACAATCTCGATGAGGTCTCCAGTGCCATTGGACTTGGCCAGATGATGAGGATTTCTGAAATTTTAAATAAGAGAAGGAGGATTTACGAGTTTTACAGGAGGGAACTCAGCAGAGTGGAGGGGATAAAAATTATTGAGGCGCCGATTGATTCAGAGGTTTCGTGGTACAGTGTTGTGGTTATTCTGCCTGAGAATGTAGATAGGGATGGGATGATTAAGCTTTTAATGGAGGCGGGCATACCTACCAAAGTGTTTTATCCGTTATTTACCGACCTTATGCTTTACTGTGAAAGCTGTAAAGTTGCACGCCCATCTGAATTGGATACCGCAACGAGTGTTGTTAAACGTTTATTATCCTTGCCTTTTTACGGAGATCTCACGGAGAGTGAAGTTTCTTATGTGGTGGACTCTTTGCGGGAGGCTTTAATTGCAAGATGAAAGACATCCTATACTTTTTGCTACTTATTCTTTCTATTAATCTCGATTGTTTTGCTTCATCGGTAACGGAAGGTTTCCTTATAAAATCGAGAAGTTGTAAAAAATTTTTCCAAATTGGCATAGCTTTCGGGCTTGTTCAGGCTCTATTTTTTCTTCTTGGATTTTTGGGTGGAAAACTTTCAGCCAGTTGGATTGCTTCCTTTGACCACTGGGTTGCTTTTTTTATCCTGCTTGCAATAGGTGTTCATATGATAATTGAAGAATTTCGGCGAGAGAAGGAAAAAGAGGGGTTTTCCGGTGACCTTAGGACTTTAATTGGGGTAGCAATGGCTGTAAGCGTAGATGCTCTTGCGATTGGACTTGTAACTTCCATTCTGCTTGAAACTCTTGCCGTTTTTGTTATACTGGTATTTATCCTAACCTTTATCATAAGCTTTACAGGTGTTGCCCTTGGAGCAAGATTTTCAAAGCTCGCAAGTAAAATAAAGTATTCTCAGGCAATAGGAGGGATTATTTTAATTTTTATCGGCTTAAAAATTCTTCTTGAACACCTTGGTCTCTTTTAATCTACATTCTATCGTCAAGAAATTTTCCGGTGTCAATGTGATCGAATTCAGGAAGGTTTTCTTGAAAAAGGTTTTTAATATCCTCTCTTGTCCAATTTTTAGCCTCTAACAACTTTTTTAGCCCCTCAATTATTCGAGACGATTTAGTACACGCTTGTTTATCCTCAGGTAGTACGACTATAAGATTTTCAAACCTTTTACTGTCAATCTTTTCAATATCCGAATAAAGCTCTTCAATTTCTTTCTCTCCTGTTGTATCTGGAGGTGATAGGTATACAGGCCACATGTTCAGTTTTACTAATTCACCAAATCTGGATTTTGCTTCCTTTTCGTCTTCTGTAAAAAATGGTTCAAATCCGTAGAAGTTTAGGAGATTTTTGGCAATATCGACGAGGGTTACAGGTTTAAGCTTTTCCAGTTTCATGGTGAAAATTTCGCCAGAGTCTGCGAAAAGCGCTGTGAAAATGCACAGGAAAGCAGATTCTTCAAGGGTAATAAAATATCTCTTTATTTTACGAGGAACAGAAATGGGCTGTTTTTTCTCCATTCTTCTTAGAAAACTCCACAATAGACTCCCCTCTGAGAAGGCAACGTTCACGAAACGGGCGGAGGAGACGTGGAGAACATCCTTCTTTGAAATTAGTAAGAGTTCCATTACCCTTTTTGATGCTCCCATAAGACTAACGGGATTTACCGCTTTATCGGTTGAAACGGAAAAAAATCGCTTAATCCCTTTCTGAAGCATGAGTTCACTCAAAGACTCCACGTTAAGGATATTAACCCGCATCATTCTCATAAGCGTATAGGGATCCTTTTCGCTTCTTACATGTTTTAATGCTGAAAGATTTAAAACAAAATCATATCTTGGTCCACTCATAAAGAAGTGGTAGAACTCGGTAGTGCCTACGTCAAGAACGTAGGTTTTGATCTCACCTTGAAAGGAAATTTTTGAACTCCTTATTTCTCTTATAAGCTCAGTCAAGTTGTTTTCATTGATGTCAACCACGTGCACCCTCATAGGTTGCAGCTTAATTAATTCTTTCACAACGCTCCTGCCAATACTCCCTCCTCCGCCAATAATGAGAAAAGAAGCTTTTTCTACTTCTTTTGAAATCAAATTTTTGTATGCAGTTTGCTCTTCTTCAAATAAAAGATTTTCCCTCTCAATGATTCTCAAAGTATCAAAGTCATGAAACATTTCCAACTTCGCGAAGCTTTTTTATAAATCTTTTAACTGCGTCTCTCCAGTCAGGCATAATGAAACCGGTTTCCTCAGTAAACTTTGAAGCATCAAGAGCTGTAAAAAGTGGTCTTTTTGCAAGGGAAGGGAAATCTTCAGTCTTTGCAGGTAGTAGTTCACCTTCCCATCCCCAGTTTTTGAGAATCTCTTCTGCCCATTCGTACCTTGAGCAATAGCCACTATTGGCTACATGGTATAATCCGAATTTACCTTTCAGAATTAGTTCTATAATGCCTTTTGCGGAGTCAATGGTGTAGGTAGGAGAATTGATTTGATCAGTTGCCACCCTTAGGACTTTACTTTGTGACGCCAGTTCAATTAATTTAAGCGGAAAGTTGGTCTTGCCAAATCCGAAAACCCAACTAACCCTTATAAGAAAGTACCTTTTTGCAATCTCTCGAACAAAGATTTCGCCTTGCAGTTTGCTTTTTCCATAGGTATTTATTGGGTTTGGCAGATCTATTGTAGTATAAGGGGCTCCTTTCTTGCCATCAAAAACGTAGTCTGTACTGAAATGAACCAGTATTGAAGAGTATTTGTTAGCAAGTTCTGCAAGGTTTTTGACAGCGAAAGCATTTACTTGAAAGGCTATTTCAGGTTCTTCTTCAGCCTTATCCACTTTGTTGTAAGCGGTGGCATTGATAATTATATCGGGTTTAATTTCCCTTATGGCTTCTTCAACTTTAGGATAGTCAGTGATGTCAACCTCTTCATGAGAGAATCCAACAACTTCAAAGTTCCTTTCCATTAGTTTTTTTATAAGTTCCTTTCCCAGTTGCCCCTTTGAGCCAAAGACAAGGATTTTCATTTTTCGTAATAATAAAAGTCTATATCTGCATTTGCAAGTGTTGGAAGTTTGCTGTCTTTTTCTGACAGAATTGGGTCTTTAATAGGCCAGTCTATACCTATTTCGGGATCATTCCAAATTATACCCCTTTCGCACTCTCTGTCGTAAAAAGCGGAGGTCTTATATAATACTGTTGCAGTTTCGCTGAGAACACAAAATCCGTGAGCGAAACCTTCCGGTATGAAAAGCTGTAATCTATTTTTACTTGATAAAATGAGTCCTACCCACCTACCAAAGGTTGGTGACCCCTTTCTAATGTCCACCGCCACATCAAAGATTTCTCCGTGGACCACCTGAACGAGTTTTGCTTGAGCGGATGGCCTTTTTTGAAAATGAAGCCCCCGTAGGACTCCTTTTTTAGAAAAGGAGAGGTTATCTTGTACGAAATGTACACCGAGGTTGTCGTAATATATGTTTTCTTTGAAGATTTCCATAAAGAACCCACGGTGGTCTTCGAAAGCTTTTGGTTCAATAAGAACCAATCCAGGCAATTCCAAATTATAGAACTTAAAGTTATCCATGTCCTAAATTATAGACCATTTTCTTCGTTATTTATTTAGCTGTTAAGCAAAAGACTTTTTCTTATTTCGAAGAGCAGTTTAAGGGTTGTAATCAGGTCATAAAGGTTATGTCTCGATATGATTTTGAGATATTTTTCATCTCTCCTATCCTTATAAAGTTTTATTATGAAAGGCAGAAGGCTTGATGGAACATCGAATTCTCTGGAAATTTTGATAAGGTTATTTTCGAGAACTGAAAGCCTTCTTGAGGCATAGGTATCTTTCCATATATGCCTTGCTAATTGAAGGATGTCAAGGTGAAATTTGGGTTCAATGTATTTAAGGTCATGAAGCTCACAACGTCTTTTTACGAAGGGAAGATCAAAAGTAGTTCCGTTAAAGGTTAGAATTTTGTATTTTTTGAAATGGTCTACAACCCATTTAAGGAGCATTTTTTCTTTTTTAAGGGTCCTTGCGATAAATTGAACAGCGATTGCCTTTTCCGTCTCGGGAATAAGAAATCCTGCGAGAAAAATCTGACTATCGGGAGAAAGGCCGCCCGTTTCTATATCAAAGATGGCAAGGTTCTTGTACGATGAATTGTGCAATTCTTCTAACATTTTGAACTTATGTAAGGCTCTTCCAGGATATTCCAGATCTCGTAAGTCTAAGTCATAATTAACAGAAAAAAGGGGAATATCTACTATGAACTTTATCAAATGAAATCCTTTTCCCTGCTCCACTTCGGTAACTTCTAAAAATCTCTCACCCTGGATTCTTTCTAAGATTTCTAAGACAAGCGAATCAATTTGACTTTTTGGAATTTTCATCAGGTTTAATTAGTTTTAGGATAGTGTCAGTTTCCCTTTGTGCTTCTTGGTATTTTCCCAGCTTAAAGTAGATATTACTCAATATTGCGTGGTATACTGCATTTTCGGGCTCTAATTCGATTGCCTTCTTGATTTCTTCCTCAGCATCTTCGTACTTTTCAAGGTCATAATATATTAAACTGAGGTCTGCATGGGCCTTAGAGAATGTTGGATCTATTTCCGTTGCCTTGTAAAGTTCCTTTAAACACTCTTCAACCTCGCCCTTCTCATAAAGCATCATAGCAAGGTTATCGTAGTATTCGGCTTCCATAGGGTTTAATTCTATGGCTTTTTTTATCGTTTCTATGGCCAAGTCGATTTGTTCATTTTGGAAGTAACTTAAAGCCAAATTGTTAAGTATAACGGAGTCGAAGGGATCAAATTCTAAAGCCTCTTTGTAGAATTCTATCGCTTTTTCGAAATTTTCTTTGTCGTAGTAAAGGTCTCCCAGGTCAGCACTTACGTTCATTGCCCCTTTAAGGATGTCCTTAACACGAAGCAACTCCTTTTCTGCTTCTTCTAAATTTCCGATCCTGTAAAGGGCAATTCCTCTGTAATAATTGCAAAAAGGATCTTCCGAGATCCGAATCGCTTGGTCCAAGTATTTGATTGCATTTACATACTCTTCAAGGTCTATGAGTAGAATAGCGAAGTCTCTTAAAATCACGGGAGAATGAGGCTCTTCTTCAAGGGCTTTTTGAAAGTAGGTTTTAGCCTCTTCCAGTTTGCCGTGTTGGTGAAGCTCTTTTGCCAGTTCGTAGTTTATATTTGCCATAGCTCAATTGTAGAGTTATGGGCTTGGAAAAACAAAGTTTGAATTTATTTCATTATAGAATTAAAATTAATTCACAACAGGAGGAATGGGATGTTAAGCAAAATCATAGAGGATGCACTTAACAAGCAGGTAAACGAAGAACTCTTCTCAGCTTATCTGTACCTTTCCATGGCTATGTATTTTGCTAATAAGAATCTGATGGGGTTTTACAACTGGTTATATGTTCAGTTCCATGAGGAATTAGAACATGCGGAAAAGTTCATTCATTATATAATTGAGAGAGGCGGACGGGTAAAGTTATCTCAAATAAAAGAACCTCAAATTGAATGGAAAGACCCGTTAGATGCTTTTAAGGCAGTTTTGGAACATGAAAGATACATTACCAGCAGAATTAATGAATTGGTAGACCTGGCAGAAAAAGAAAAGGATAGGGCAACCTTTTCAATGTTGCAATGGTTTGTAAATGAGCAGGTAGAAGAGGAGGCCAACGCATCAGAAATTCTTGCAAAACTGGAAATGGTTGGTGACAGTAAGCATGGATTACTTATGATTGATCGGGAACTGGCTCAAAGGAAACGCACGGAGTAACGAGAATCAAAAAGAAAGAGTTAATAACTAATTCTTAGGGGCTTTTTGTGTTTTCAGTTAGCGTTCAGATTTTTCTTGTAATTACTGCAGGTTTTATTTTTCGGCATTTAGGCGTTTTTAAAGAGGGAGACGAAAGAGTATTCAATGCATATGTTTACTATGTAGCGCTTCCTGCTTTCCTTTTTCTGGAATTAAGTTATTTGCCGTTAACAAATGAAACTTTAAAAGTCATAGCTGTAGTAACACTTCCTATAGTTGCGATTTTAATACTTTATTGGTTTTTTGCTAAATTGTTAAAATTTGATAGACGATTCTTTGTAACCCTTTCCCTTTCAACGGCTTTTGGAAGTACGGCATTTTTTGGCATTCCCTATGTTACCTTCTCTTATCCTCAGAGGGAATCCCTTCAACTTGCCGCTCTCATTGCGTCGGTCTCGGGAATTGTTGGACTTACCACGGTAATAACCCTTCTTGAGCTTTACTCGGCAAAAGGTTTGAAGGCGAAAGCACTACTTAAGATTATGGTAAATAGGTTCAAAAAGAACCCGCTCATTCTTTCAATAGCCTTTGGTTTTCTATCCAATGTTATGAATTTAAGGGTCAGCGGGGGAATTTATAAAGGGCTTGATATGATTGGTAAGTCAACAGCCGTTATAGCTATTTTTATGCTCGGCCTCTTTCTTTATGGAAGGGAGTATAAAAAAATCTGGCAAGGTTTTATTTTTTCATTGCCCAGGGCCTTACTCTTGCCTCTTTTGACCTACGTGTTTGCAAGACTTTTCGGACTTACTTCTACCTCTTTGGCAATAACAGTTTTGCTTTCGGGAATGCCAGTCGCACTGACGATGATTACTATTACACAGAAATATGAGTTCGAGGTCGATTTGTTTGCTAATTTGATCCTCGTAAGCACCCTCTTTTCTTTGGTTTATCTCAATCTGCTCAAGTCTTTTGTAGTTAGATGAAAGGACTTGACTATTCAATCAATCCCTTTTATAATTCATACTAAACAGATAGGAAATTATGGTCAAGATATCGCAGAAGACAAGATACGCAGTGCGGGCGCTGATAAGGCTGAGTACTTATGGGAATGAGGGTACAACTTTAAAACAGATCTCTTTTAAAGAAAATATACCTTTAAAATTCTTAGAGCAAATCTTTTCAGCACTTGTAAAAGCTGGAATTCTGGAATCAAAGAGGGGCGCTGAAGGTGGATACAGACTCAAGAAGGACCTCTCCGAGATCACTCTTTATGAAGTTATGAAAGCTTTAAGGGAAGATGTTAAGCTGGCAAGGTGTTTTGACTTTGTAAAAAAGGAATGCCCTCTTGCAGAATATTGCTCTGTAGAGAGCTTTTGGAAAGAACTTCAGAACAAAATTACGAAAATTTTTGAGGAAACTACATTGGGGAGAAAGTAAAATGAATGTTTATCTTGATAATGCGAGTAGTACCCGGGTGGATGAGAGGGTTGTTGATGCAATAATGAAAACTTTCTATGAAGATATAGCCCTCCCCACGTCAGAATTTGTTCATACCCCTGGTCAAAGAGTAAAGGAGTTGGTTGAAGAATCAAGGAAGAAGATTGCTGATTTCGTAGGTGCGGAATCATCTGAGATTGTATTCACTTCTGGTGGTACGGAAGCAAATAATTTAGCCATTAAAGGGATCGCTTTCGCACAGGCAAAGAAGGGAAAACATATAGTTACTACCGCTGTAGAAGGAAGGTCTATCCTTGATTCCGTCAGAAAATTGGAGAAGTCTGGATTTAGAGTGGAGATTATTCCCGTAGATAGGCATGGCTTTATCGATTTAGAGGCACTGGAGAAGGCTGTGTCAAGTGATACGATCCTTGTCTCTGTTCAGATGGTTAACGACGAGGTGGGGACTATTCAGCCTCTTAGAGAAGTGGTGGAAATTGTAAAGTCAAAGAATCCTGAGGCCATTGTTCACACTGACGCCACCTATGGAATTGGTTGGATTCCTTTTAATGTTAAGGAATTGGGTGTTGATCTTGCAAGTTTTACTGCCCACAAGATTTATGGACCAAAAGGGGTAGGGGCACTTTACGTGAAAAAGGGTGTTACAGTCGAAAAACAGATAGATGGTGGTTATGCAGAGTTCAATTTGAGAGGAGGTACGCCAAACATTCACGGAATTGTAGGATTTGCCAAGGCGGTTGAAGTGGTTGACTGGAAGGAGGTTGAAGAAGTTAGAAAACTAAGAGATTACCTTTATGAACAAGCTATCTTAAGGATTCCTGAGGTCATTCTACTTGGTCCTTCTGATTTTTCCAAGAGACATCCTGCTAACTTAAATTTATCCTTTAAGTTTGTAGAAGGGGAGTCTGTAGTCCTGTACTTGGATATGAAGGGGATTGCTGTAATTTCTGGTTCTGCCTGTTTTTCCAGAGGACTTGAACCTTCCTACGTTATAATGGCCATGGGACATAGCCATGAGACTGCCCATGGCTCAATCAGGTTTTCCTTGAGTAAGTATAATACTAAGGAGGAGATGGATTACACGGTCTCAGTTTTGGAGGAAGTGGTTAAAAGTTTAAGGGAAATAAGCCCATTGGGAGGAAATTAATATGAGTTTACCCTATTCTAAAAAATTAATTGAGCTTTTTGTTCATCCAAAAAATGTGGGGGAGATTCCTGATGCTGATGCAAAGGCAACAGAAGGATCTCCCGCTTGTGGGGACATGGTTCAGCTCTTTTTAAAGGTTGACCCAGAAACTAAAAGAATCGTGGATATTAAGTTTAAGTCTTACGGGTGTGCTTCTAATATTGCGACTGCTTCCATAGTTACAGAGCTGGCAAAGGGCAAGACGCTGGAAGAGGCAAAGAAAATTACTTGGAAAGATGCCGATGCGGAACTCGGCGGTTTACCCCCTACGAAGGTGCACTGTGCGGTATTGGCTGTTGATGCCCTGCATACTGCTATTGAAAATTATGAACATCAACATGGTCTTCTAAAGGAGAAAGTCCCTACAAGTAAGGAAGTTGTGATAAACCGTCTTAAACATGTTATAGATCCGCGGAAAGGGATTGATGTGGTAAGGGGAAAAACCTTAAAGGATGTTGAGGTTCAGGATGGAGTTGCCAAAATTTACCTCAATATGAGGGAGGATGAGGAGTTCGCAAATCATTTAAAGGAAGAAATTGTGGAGAGGATATCCCCTTTGTGGGACATCAAAAGGGTGGAGGTGATCTTTTCCAATGAGTGAAGCAAGATACAGTTGTATCGGAGAAGGGTGTGTTACGGAACACATTGTGAAATTTCGCAATGCCTATGTTAAAACAAAAAGCGGTGAGTCTTTTATTATGGAAGGTGACAATTTTGAAGGGCTTAATGAAATCCTTAAAATTGCTAAATTCATGAATACAAAGATTGAGTATGTGAAAAACGAGGGAAACCGCTGGGAAGTGAAGTTCAAAAAGGATTGATCATGGATAAAGAACAGTTGCAAAAGGAGATACTTAGGTTAAAAAAGGAGAAAAAGGCCGTTCTTCTCGTACACAACTATCAGAGGCCCGAAATTCAGGAGATAGCTGACTTTTTAGGTGATTCCCTTGACCTCTCTAAGAAGGCAAAGGAAACTGATGCGGATATTATCGTTTTTGCTGGCGTTACCTTTATGGCCGAAACAGCAAAAATTCTCTCTCCACAGAAAAAGGTTTTGACTCCGGAACCGGCTGCCCGCTGTCCAATGGCAGATATGGTCAACGTAGAAGATTTAATAGAACTAAAGAAAAAACATCCCGATGCAGCAGTCGTTGCTTATGTCAACACCAATGCGGAGGTTAAAGCTGTCGCAGATGTGTGTGTTACCAGTGCAAACGCGGTTAAAGTTGTGAAGTCTCTTGATGCGAAAAAAGTAATCTTTGTTCCTGACAGAAACCTGGCTAATTATGTTTCAATTTTCGTTAAGGATAAAGAGATTATTCCTTGGGATGGATATTGTTATGTTCACGATGCTTTTACAGAGGAGGATGTATTCAAAGTTAAAGACGAACACCCTCACGCGGTAGTTATTGCCCATCCGGAGTGCAGGGAAGAGGTAATTATGAATTCAGATTATGTTGAGTCTACTCAAGGTATGATAAAAGTGGCAAAGCTTTTAAGTGCACCTGAATATGTATTTTTCACCGAGGAGGGTCTCACCGAAAGAGCAGTTCGTGAAATGCCTGATAAGAAGTTTTTCAAACCACCTCGAACGGCAATATGTCAGCAAATGAAGAAAATTACTTTGGAAAAAGTGTATGAGTCCCTTCTTTATGAGAGGTACGAGGTGGTTCTTGAACCGGAAGTCATAGAAAGGGCACGAAAAGCATTAGATAAAATGCTTGAACTTTCATAAAAAATTTAAAATTTAGGGAGGTAAAACTATGGGGTTTCTCTCCGAAGCCGACAAAAAGGAAATAAGGGCGATGTTCGCCGAAATGGTCCATCCTGTAAAAATAGTTAATTTCACTCAGACCTTAGAGTGTACCTATTGCCGCGAAACGAGGCAAATTCTTGAAGAGGTGGCGGAGCTTTCGGACCTTATAACCCTTGAGGTTCTGAACCATATGGAGAACAAAGAAAAAGCTGATAGTTACTGCATAGAAGATAAGATACCCGCAATAATTGTAGAGGGTGAGAAGGATTACGGCATTCACTATTACGGTATCCCGTCAGGTTATGAATTCTCAACCCTTCTTGAGGACATTATAATGGTCTCTAAAAGGGATTCTGGCTTAAAGCCCGAAACGAAGGCAAAACTCGCTACTATTGTAAAACCTGTGCATATTAAGGTTTTTGTTACTCCGACCTGTCCCTATTGCCCCTCAGCGGCAATTACTGCTCATAAGATGGCTCTGGAAAGTGACATGATAAAAGCTGAGGTTATTGAATCCATAGAATTTCCATTTCTCGCGCAAAAATATGGAGTATACGGAGTCCCCAAGGTAGTAATAAATGAAAAAGTCTCCTTTGAAGGCGCTTTGCCCGAAGAAATGTTCCTTGATTATGTACTCAAGGCAGTAAAGTAAAAAAATCAGGATCATCAAAAAAACGAAAAGGCCCCCTTTTGGGGGCCTTTTCGTTTTTTAAAGTTTTTTTATCTACTTTGTAACTATTATCTTTCTGGTCTCTCTTGATTTTTCTGTAGATATCCTGAGGAAGTAAATACCTCCTGAAAGTTCGTTATTATAGTCTATCTTGTGGCTTCCTGGGGTTAATTGACCGGAAAAGATTTTTGCCACTTTTCTTCCGGAAATATCGTAGAGGGTGATTTCAATCTTTTGAGGGCTATTGGTATTTACTGTAAAGGAGATTCCACCTTTGAAAATTGTTGGCACAGAAACAAAGAGTGGCCTATTCCAGCCTTCGCTTATTGATGATACGAAGTCGCCGAAGATGAAGTCATCAATATACCAGCCTGAACTTACAACGGAACCATCTGAACCAAATCTAAACCTTATTCTGAAGGTATCACCAGCATTAATAGAAGGAAGATCGAAGATAGCAATCTCCCATCCTGCGGAGGCGCCGGAGAACCCTGGCTCATTTCCTAATCCGACAACGCTATTTCTTGGATAACCACCTCTCGGTGTGATTAGTGTGTAGGGGCCACCATTAATTGATACAGACACGTTACCACCGTCGTAAGCAGTAGTTGAGTATGCTTCCATGTTGTACCAATGGAAGAAGCCAAAGGTTGGTGCGTTTTGAGTTGCGATAAGGGGTGGTGAATAGAGGCTCCAGTTGGCATTGTCGGAATAACCGCCACTGAGTACAGTAGCCCAGCATTTTTCCCCGGAGTGAGTGGATGATGGGCCATAAGTTGGTATACCCCATTCCCATTGCGTGCCAGGTTCGGCGACAAAATCACCGTTGTGGTCCTCAAAGTCATAAAAGGAGTTACAGACTATAAAGTTTTTGCTTAGGGAATTGTTTGTTGGGTCATCGTCGGTAAAGAGGATGTTTAAGTTAGCTGTAAAGTCAAATCCGACCTCAGGTGGTGTGAAAGGCGCAAAAGTAAGAGTATCCACCTCATCAGGGTTTATTACGGAAACATTAAAGGTGTCAGCATAGATTGTGTCCGAACCATTGACAATCAGTAATTCAACATCGACATTCATTTCAGGATTTTGTCCCATATTCCTAACAGTTGCCATAGGTGTGATTTCCTCAATCGTCATAATATCAGGAAGGTTCAGGAATCCCTCCACGGCAAGGTCATGGGATCTTTCTGGTCTTTTCCAATAGATAGTCAGGTTATCATGAACAACAACAGGGTCACCATTATAAGTATATTTAAGATACCAGTCATTTGCTCCTCCATTTCCTTGAATACCGATAGTCGAAGAGTTGAGTGTACCAACCATTGAAAGGTAACTCATTGCGATATCGCCATTAGGATAAAGAATTACTTGCATATTATAGGTTCCGGGTTGTGTTGTCCCATAATGTGGTACATTCTCAAAATGTACTACTGCGTAATTTGGGGTGGCAAGATACCTGATCTGACCACCTGATGAGGGATCGAGGTCATCCCAGAAGAAAGCAATGAGATAGGAAATGTCTGCATAAGGTAGATCTTGATTGCTAAAAGCAGTTAAGGTGGTGGTGGATAAAAATCCATTGGAGCAGAGGTATAGCACAGTTACTAAAGTGTCATAAAATGGGAATGCAAAAGGTAGGGTTATAGGTGTGGTTGCATCATCGTCCAAGGAAATAAGTTCACCTCCTTGAGTATCATACCAAAGAAACTCTGGACCAGTCGGATAGTCAGAGTCTTTAAAGGTATAACCATATCCATCTGGGCCACCAGTATGAACGTTGGTAATGACTTCAATGGTTTGTGATGGTTCAGATTCGTGTTGCGGGTCTTCATTGTCGAGTGCGGTTAAGTAAACAGATACTCGCCCAGGGACTACCGTAGCAGTGTCGTAAAATGTAGTAGCGGTATCGGTGATGGGATAGAAGTGATGTAAGACATCATTGATATATATATTTATTCCTGCTAAGTCATCGAGAGGCGTACCATCCCTTTGGGTACTGGGTGTAATCCCAACAATTTCAATCGTAGATTCATCAATGACGTTTACGGCCGTAAGGGTAGGAGGTGAGGGCCATGGATCCCCACCAGCATACCAGCTTACTGAGACAGGGACACTTAACGAATCATCGTAAGTCCAGGTTTGAAGGATATATGTATATTTTACACCATCGGTGAGGCCATTGTCTTCATATTGTTGAATTCCCTCCCTAACCGTATCGACAAAGGTTGTATCATATGGATTTATCTCTGAGACTCTTAAAATTTTAATTCTAAAGGTGTCAAGGGGAGTCCCATCTACGCGTGTTGCTGGGTCTGTCCAGGATAGGCTCATACTGGTTGGCGTTGTGTAATCCGAATAAGCGGAAAGGTTGATGGGCGGTAGAGGATCACCAGGTTCTCCTGGAAGTTGAACAATTGCCTCTATATTCCAGTTATAATTTAGGTCATAATTTCTAAGTTCCCCCCATCCAAGACTTGCCGCATAAACGAAATCTCCCTTTTCTGGAACTGCTGGTCCCATATCAATAGAAATGGGATATTCTCCTGCTGCATGGGTTATCTCGATAGATACCCAAAGGTCTTTAGTATTGTCGATAATAACCGGGTTAGTTAACTCTATTTCTATCCACCCTGGTGCTGGGGCAGAGTAAGTTTGTGAAGTGATAAGGTTTCCTGGCGCAGATGTTGTCCCTTGGTCATAGATTTTCACCTGGCCACTGTGACTACCTTCATGATGGTAAAACCTGACTTTTATTAGCTTCCAGTTATTGTAAGGCCCCAGTTCCGATGGTGTAAGCCTTATTGCCGCCTCAAAAGTTCCACCATTGGATAATCCAATTGCATTATTGTCCACAGAGTTATAATAATATAAGGTGTCTGTAGGTTGTTTACCTGAGAACTCAGCTTGAGGGTGAGGTATAGCATGTCCTCTCCCAGCGGTGCTGAAGAGAAGGACCTCTTCCTTTTTTACTTCTGCCGGTTTACCCACAGTCAGGGTGCCGGCTACTAACAGCACTGAGAGCAGATAAATCATAAACACCTCCTGTAATATAATAACAATAAAGGAATTTTTTGGTTTAGTCAAGTCGAATATAACTTTTTGATATTCAGAAATTTACAGAAAGCAATGTTTGTTTTATCTCCCCGGCAAGATAAAAAGATCCAAAAGCAAGAACTTTGTTGCCCTTTTTTCTTGCAATCTCAATAGCTTTCTGGACGTTTTCTGCACTCTTAATTTTTTCTTTTGGCATGCCGTTTTTCAAAAAAAATTGCAGAAGTTCATCACTACTAAGTGCTCTTGGACTCTGTGAATGGGTGACAATAATGAAACTGGGATTTACTTTTACGATTTCCTTAATAATTTTCTCATATTCTTTATCCCTGTTTATCCCAAAGACAAAAACACAATCATTTCCGATTATCTTCAATGTAGAGTTGAGGAAGTTTTTTACAGAGTCGTAATTGTGCGAACCATCTATTATAATGAGTGGATTTTCTGATATAACTTCGAACCTACCTTCAATTTTTATGCCTTCAAAGTTGAAATTTTCAAAGCCGAGAACTTCAAGAGCTAAAGCAGAGAGTGCCATATTCTTAGCTTGGAAAATTCCGCCCTGGTTTAATAGGAGAAGTTTCTCGCCGGAAAGTCCTTTGTATTTAATGAGAGTTCTATTTAGCTTTGCTTCGACAAGTTTATACTTTGCATACTCACTTAGCAAATACATTTTAGCCTTTGTTTTTTCACAGGCTTTTTTTATAACCTGATAGACCGAAGGGTGTTGGCGGGCGACGACAACAGGGTTAAAATTTTTTATTACTGCAGCTTTTTCTCTTGCGATGTCAGTTAACTTAGGGCCCAAAATGTCCATATGGTCATAACTGATGTTAGTAATAATGGTAAGAATCTGGCTCAAAACATTTGTAGCATCCAGCCTTCCTCCAAGCCCAGCCTCAAAAACTGCGTAATCCACTTTTTCATCTATGAAGTACAAGAAAGCCATCAAGGTAAGAGTTTCAAATACAGTCTTGAAGCCCCTTTTGCCTTCGATGTGAGGTTTTATAAGTTCTATATACTTTGTAAAAGCCCTTTCCGGTATTTTTTTGTTGTTTATTTTTATCCTTTCCCTTATGTCTACAAGGTGAGGTGATGTAAAAAGACCAACTTTGAAGCCAAGGGACTGGAGCCCCCCTGCCACAAGGTGGGCAGTAGATCCCTTGCCTTTTGTTCCTACGATAAGAATAGGGCGTGGAACTTTAAGATGCGGATTATCGAATTCTTTAAGAAAATTTAAATAAGGTTCTAAAGATTCAACGTATCCTTTCCTCTTCTCGTAGTCAATTAGGGAATAAAGAAATTCAACCGCTTCATTAAATTCCATGTATTTTTTTGATAAATTCGTGGGCTTCGAGCAAAAGTTCTCTTGCATTCTCAAATTTAAGCTTAATGTATGCAACCCTGAGGGGAAACCAACCGTAGTCCGTGTGTTCCTTAGAGAGTTCTATAGGTTCTTTTTTGAAACAGCGCGCAAGAAAGTAGTGGACGTCTTTTGTTACTTCTGCCTTATCTTTGATAAAAGTATAGCTTAAAACTTTGTGAAATCCATCAATTATTTCAAAGTTCTCAATTCCAGTCTCTTCCATCATTTCTCTTTTAGCGGTTGCTAAAAGGTCATTGTTATCTCTGTGTTCTATGTGCCCTTTAGGAAAACTCCAATGAGTCGTGTGTTTTAGAAGCAAGTAAAGGATCCTTTCTCGGTCTATCGTATAAACTACAAAACCGCTTGAGACTTCCTTTACCTTTTTCAATGGTTTCATGGTTAGAAAAGCCTTTCGATGCCCTTTTTAATTTTCCTAATGGATATATCTTTTCCGAGTGCTTCCATTAATTCAAATAGACCAGGTCCAATGGTTTTCCCAGTAAGCATTATTCTGATAGGGTGGATAATGGTTCTTGGTTCAAAATTTTCTTTGTTTGCAAAGCTTCTCAGAGCTGTCTCAATGTTTTCTTTTGAAAATTCTTCCAGGTTGTTAAGTATTTCGCAGAACTTCAGTAAATATACCTTTATTTCGGGATTTGAGAGATACTTTTTCACGCCTTCTTCTTCGTATTCTATGTCATCTGTGAAGGCAAATCTCAGTGAATCTGGCAGTTCCGATAAAGTTTTTATTCTTTCCTTGTAAAGTTTGATGAGGTTTTTCAAGAGAGTAGGATCTATTTTGTCAATCTCAAATCCTTTTTCCACAAAAAAGGGCTTTGACAGTTCGAAAAGCTCTTCCTCCGTTTTTTGTCGAATATAATACGAATTCATCCAATAAAGTTTATTGAAATCAAAAACCGAGCCTCTCTTTCCAACCTTTTTAAGGTCAAAAAGCTCAATCATTTCCTCAAGTGAGATAATTTCTCTATTACCTCCCGGTGACCAGCCGAGAAGGGCAAGGAAATTAACGAGGGCCTCAGGTAAAACCCCCATTTTTCTAAATTCAAGAACCGATGTAGCCCCATGCCTTTTTGAAAGTTTTCCTTTTCCATCAGGGGCAAGAATCACGGGCAGGTGAGCAAAAACAGGGGGAGTCCACCCAAAAGCCTCGTACATAAATACGTGATATGGAGTGCTTGGTATCCACTCGTCTGCTCTCATTACGTGAGTAATACCCATTAGATGGTCATCTACAACATTTGCCAGGTGATAAGTGGGGTATCCATCGGACTTAAGAAGAACAATATCTTCAAGCTCTGAACCTTGTACCTTAATGGTGCCACGCAGATAATCTTCGAAAACAATTTCCCTGTCAAGGGGGGTTTTTAGACGGATTACGTATGGCCTTCCTTCCTTCACCATCTTTTCTGATTCTTCTGGTGTCAGATATCTGCATTTTCTGTCATAACCGGGTTTAAGCCCTTTTTTTATCTGTTCTTCTCTTAGTGTCTGAAGCCTCTCTTCAGAACAGAAGCATCGGTATGCATGGCCCTTCTGCAATAGCATTTCTGCGTGTTCCCTATAAATTTCTATTCTTTCGCTCTGGAAGTAAGGTCCCTCGTCCCAATGAAGTCCAAGCCATTTAAGACTTTCTTGTATGTCCTCGACGGAGCCGGGGACATATCTGGTTCTGTCAGTGTCTTCTATTCGAAGGATAAAGACACCGTTATTTTTCCTTGCAAAAAGCCAATTATACAAAGCTGTACGAGCTCCACCGACGTGCAAATACCCAGTAGGTGAAGGTGCAAAACGAACCCTTACCATCAAATCCTTCCTTTTACTAAATTTTAAGGCAACATCTTGCAACATTCAATAATCCATTTGGTTTTTCGTATTCTGCAAAGTATAATTTAGACATGAGGCCTTTTAAAAGAAGTGAAAGGGTTGCACATGAAATTTTAAAAATATTGCAGGAAGCAATTTTGTTTGAAGTTAAAGACCCGCGTTTAGCAAGGCTCACCATTGTTAGAGTGGATGTGTCAGGGGATTTGAGGTATGCTAAAGTTTATTATGAATCGTCGGTTCAGGATGTTGAGAAGGGATTGGAATGTGCTAAAGGTTTTTTGAGAAGTATAGTAGCAAGGGAACTAAATATTAAATTTACACCAGAACTTGAATTCATTAGGGTTGAAAATGGATGGATTTCTCAATATTTATAAAGAAAAAGGTCCCACTTCATACGACGTAATAAGGGCACTTAAAAAGATTTTGAAAATAAAGAGAATAGGACATGCCGGGAATCTTGACCCTTTGGGAGAGGGGGTTCTCGTCGTTGGTGTTGGCAAGGCAACGAGGTTTCTTGAGTTCATAATGAATGAAACCAAAGAATATCGAGTTAAAGTTAAATTTGGTATCTTAACCACTACACTTGATTCTGAAGGCGAAGTGATTCAGGAAATGCCTGTACCCATCCTTGAGGAAGGCAATATACGAGAAGTCCTTACCCAGTTTCAAGGAGAAATTGAGCAGATTCCTCCATCTTTTTCCGCAATTAAATTTGAAGGGAAAAGACTTTATGAGTATGCAAGAGAGGGTATATTTCTTGTTCCAAAACCGAGGAGGGTAAAGATTAACAGAATAGACCTACTCGATGTAGGAAAAGATTATATCATTATTGATGTGGAGTGCTCATCAGGTACCTATATGAGATCCCTTGCGAGGGACATTGCACAAAAACTTGGAACTGTGGGTATCGTGCAGGATTTGATTAGGTTGAGAGTAGGGGATTACAGAATAGAGAAGGCCGTGAGGGTAGATGAAGCCACAAAGGTTATAGAGTCGATCATTCCTATTCATGAAGGACTTCCAATGAAAACTGCGGTATATTTGAATTCTGCGGGGGCATCGATGTTTATGAATGGTAATAGGGTCCCGCGACGCTTTATATCAAAATTGTCTTCAGAGACAAGGGCTTTCTCTCTTGTGAAGGTTTTTGACCACGAAAGCAACTTTTTAGGAGTCGGATTTTTGACTTGGGAAGGCGTTGAGCCCAAAAAGGTTTACGTCCCAGAGGAATGAAAAATACCTGCATAACCGTTGGTACCTTCGATGGCGTCCATATAGCGCATAGAGAGATAATTGTAACTACGCTCAAAATTTCAGCTGCATTTAACTTCGAGCCCTTAGTTCTGGTTCTCAATTACCCACCTAAATTTAATCTTTTGAACTCAGATAGATTTCTTATAACTACGGATGAAGAAAAAATGTCTTTATTGAGAGAGCTTTCCAATGGGAGGGTGGAAGTCCTTGATTTTACTAAAGAAATAGAATTACTGGAGCCGGAAGAATTTTTAAGCTTCTTAAAGGAGCGATATTATGCCAGACATTTAGTTGTGGGGTTTAATCACACTTTCGGTAAGGGAAGAAAGGGGGATGTTTCTTATCTTTCTAAAACAATTGAAAATTTCGATCTTTTTGTTACAGTGGTTCCACCTATTAAGGTTGAGAATAACATTGTAAGTTCTTCTTTCATAAGGAGTTTGCTATATTCAGGAAACGTTAAATTGGCCGCAAAGTGCCTTAGCAGGTTTTATTCTGTTTCTGGGATTGTGGTAAAAGGCGCTGGTATTGCGAGAGAACTTGGGTTCAGGACAATAAACTTAGAAATACCCGATAAAAAGATTGTTCCCAAAAAGGGGGTTTACGCTGTTATTGTATCTTTGGGAGGTAAAAATTTCCCTGGTGCTTGTTATATAGGAGAAAGTCCAACTCTCGGACTTTCCAGATTTAGCGTCGAGGTACACCTCATCAACTTCGAAGGCGAAGTATATGGCGAATTAGCAACGGTTCAGTTTGTTGATTTTCTGAGAGAAGACATTAAATTTCCTTCCGTTGAAGACCTTAAGAATCAGATTTCAAAAGATATAGCTGCTTCTAACAAGTTAATCTCGCAGTTCCTTTAGTCTTTGCTCTAAAACTTTTCTTTTCCCCTCTTCAGTAAGCATATATTCCTTTCTTGCGGTGGCTGTTAAAAATCTCGCTTTGATATGGAGAGCCTCCTTTGCATATTTTTTGTAAGTTGTGGCAGTGTTGAAAAATTCAACCAATACGACAACATAATGATACGCAACATAAATCAGAATAAGATATATAGCGTACCGCAGAAGTCTTTTTTTCTGAAGCTTAGTCAAATCGTGCCTGGTTTTTTATTGCATTTAAACCAGGATAAATTGCGTTTTTGCCCAGCTCCTCTTCGATTTCGAGAAGTCGATTGTATTTAGCAATCCTTTCCGATCTTGAGAGAGAGCCAGTTTTGATCATCCCTGTATTCATTCCAACAGCAAGGTCAGCAATTGTGGTGTCTTCTGTTTCTCCGGAACGGTGTGAAACCACTGTTGTGTACCCGGCTGTGTAAGCTAAGTTCATAGTCTCTATCGTTTCCGTTACCGTTCCAATCTGGTTAAGTTTTATAAGGACTGAATTGGCAATTTTCTCCCTGATACCCATTCTTAGTATTCCCGGATTGGTGACGAAAATGTCATCACCTACTAATTGCACCCTTGTACCGAGTTTTTCGGTTAATTTCTTCCATCCTTCCCAGTCTTCTTCAGCAAGGGGGTCTTCCAGGCTTATTATCGGATATTCTGATACCAGTTTTTCGTAGTAATCGATCATTTCTTCCGTTGTTAATTGTGCCCCCTCAAAGTTATACTTTCCATTTTCATAAAACTCACTGGCTGCGGAGTCCAGAGCAAGGTAGATATCCTTTCCTGCTTTGTATCCAGCGGTTTCAATGGCTTCTAATAAAGTTTCAATGGCTTCTTTTGCGGTTTTTATTTGAGGCGCAAATCCACCTTCGTCCCCTACAGATGTTACTTGTCCTCTGGATTTTAATATTTTTTTCAAAGTGTGGAAAACTTCCGCACCGTACCTTAAGGCTTCTGCGAAGGTTGGGGCACCGGCTGGAACTATCATGAACTCCTGAATATCGAGAGGATTGTCTGCATGAACCCCTCCATTTATAACATTCATAAAGGGTACAGGAAGGGTCCTTGCGTTGATTCCACCGATATATCGGTAGAGTGGAATTCCGAGGGAATTTGCCGCTGCTCTCATAACAGCCATTGAGACGCCCAGGATGGCGTTAGCTCCAAGTTTTGATTTATTTTCTGTACCGTCTAAATTGATTAAGAGGTAGTCAATTTTCGCCTGGTCAAAAGGTGATTTTCCGATAAGCTGTGGTGCAATGATTTTATTCACATTTTCTACAGCTTTTTTTACTCCTTTTCCGCCATATCTTTTTTCGCTATCTCTAAGCTCAAGAGCTTCCCTTGTGCCGGTTGATGCTCCTGATGGGACCATTGCTTTTCCTACGGTCCCATCATCCAAAATGCATTCAACTTGAACAGTTGGGTTTCCCCTTGAATCGAGGATTTCCCTTCCTTTGATAATTTCAATCTTGGCCTTCTTCATTTTTTCACTCCTTAGTAAAGATAAAAATAGCTTCTATAATCCTTTATATCTTGAATTTCAACAAACTTTTGCTGGAACTCACGGAAGGTGAAATCCCATATCCTCGAATAGGACCCAACGGAGAATTTTGAGTTGTTCTTAATTTCTTCGTCTGTCGGTTCAACCCGTTCCAGTAGCTTTACAATGTACCCGCCATAAGGTTTAGAGATAAATGGACCATATAATTCGCCAGTCTTTTTTAGGGAATAAATAAACCCACTGAATCTGATGTCTCTACCAACGAAAGAAGATGGTATAGTTTTAGCAGTGAAATATGACGTTGATTCAACAACGCAAGGAATTGTTAGTTTTCCAGGAATAGAATCTAATTCTACTCCACTTTTTATAAGGTTCATGGCCTTTTGAAGCTCTGCTGATATGAGTTCCATCTTTTTGTCCGAAATATACATCCCCTTAATTCTGGCCCTGACTTCGTTGTCCTCAAAATCAGGGATTATGCCCTTATCTTTTTTGTAAAGGTAGAAAACTTTGTAAGTGTTTTCGTCTTTGATCACATCAGAAATGCTTTTCTTTCTTGATTCTTTAACGAATCTTTTGACCGTCTCGTTTCTAAAACCTACATAGGGTATAAAATATCCGTCAATATTAAACTCTTGTGTGTCAAAAACTTCTAAATTTAGTTCTTTTGCTGCTTTATCAAATCCTTTCTTTTTGGCCATCTCTTTGAATTCTTCAGCTTTTCTATATGCTTCTTGGTAAGTATTTTCTGAAGGCCGAATTTCAACGTAAATATCCTTTACCCTTATGCTATCTTTTTCCTTTTCAACTACCTTGAAAAGATAAAAACCTTCTCTAAACTTGAAAGGTCCAGCAACATCGTTGACTTTGAGAACAGAGAGGGACTGGTAAATGGTGTCAAATTTTGCGTCATTTCTTCTTATCCATCCAAAGTCGCCATGGTCGTCGGAGAAGTCCCTGATGAGATTTTCAAAGGTTTCACCTTGCTTGTAAAGTTCAAGGGCGGTGTTGATTCTTTCCAGGGCTAAAGCTGTGTCTTCCGAAGTAGGAACTACGCTAAAGGTAACGAGTTTCATAGCAGCCCTTGGAGGTCTTTTAAATTTTTCTTTATTCTTTTTGTAATATTCCTGAAGGTCCTTCAATTCAACTGGTATTAAGGTGTCTGGAATCTGATAAGCTTTGACGCCGAGATATTTGATTTTAAACTTTGTATTCTCAAGCCGGTATATAGCTTCTTTCTCTGCTTGTGGGATGTTAAAAGATAGTGCAATGTCCTGGTTTGTCAGTTCCTGTACGAGGTCGATCCTGATTTTCATTAGCTGATTTACGACGTAGTCCCTATTCCTCGGATCTTTTAAGACCTCAACGTACTTATTCTGATCAAATTTGCCATCGGTGTAGAAGTTGGAGTCGCTGAGAATTTCAGCGGGTGGATTCATCACAAGAATTTGCGTGTAAATATCGTTAGAGAATATCATCTTTCTATATTTTTCGTCAAATCGGGAAAGTTTAATTCGCCTAACTACATCGTAAAAATTGAAGTCTCTTATATTTTTTAATTCATCCGGTGTTAAATTTTTATTTGGTCTTGCCCTTAAGGTTTCTTGAACAGCAAAGGACACCATTCTTTCAAAGTCTGTGTAATTGATTTTTATTCCGTCAATTTCAGCCATTACTCCTTTATGCCACGGTTTTTGCCTCCCCCTGAAGCCAGTAAGGGATGCTCCAAGCTCAAAAAATAGCCATGCGATAAAAGCAATAACAACTATCCATAGGATTGTTTTTGTAGAAGACCTCAGTTTCTGCATAAACATAAAAAATACCTCCCTTTGTTGATAAGTATAAAAAGAGAATTGCGCTTAATCAAGAAAGAATTTGTTTTTTAACAGTTTTGTCCGACTTTATTTAAGTAATTCTTGTGCACCGAAATCCCTGTCGGGAGAAAACTCCTTTAAAATTGTTTCCAATTCTTCGCTTGTTTTTCCTTCCAGGTATTCGCTGATATAGTATCCAAGTCCAGGGCCGAGCATAAAACCTTGACCACACATTCCCACGAGATGCAGAAAATTTTTGTAGCCTTTAAAACCCACAATTGGGTTTCCGTCTGGAGTCATTGGGTAAACACCTCTCCATGTTCTCCTAACTCTTATGTACTTTAACTTTGGCATAACTTTTATCATTCGCTTCGCCACCATCGGGAGAAAAGTTGATGTTTCTCTCAGATCTGTACCCCAGATGGGTGGGTCAGGGGTTAAGCAAAAAATGATTTGTCCTGTTTTGTGTTGATAAAAGTAGAAATTTTTACTTCCTTTTTCTGGTTTGATATCCACAATCATTGGGTTCACAAATCTTTCTACTGGTTCTGTAACACCTCCCTCGTGGGAATCAGGAATAACGGGTAATTCTACTCCTGCCAGTTTTCCGATATCCGATGCTTCTCCTCCTGCGCAATTTATAACGATGTCAGCCCTATAGCTTCCGCTTAAGGTTTTTACAGCTGTTATTTTCTCTTTTTCAGTTTCCAACGAAATTACTTTTTCACAAAATTTGAAGATTGCACCATGTTTTTTTGCATGTTTGTAAAAACTCTCTATTGCGAGAAGGGGAGAAGCACTCCCATCTCGCGGAGAATAGGTTCCGCCCAATAAACCCTCAGGATTTATGCCAGGAATGATTTTAAGGATTTCTTCCTTTTCGTAAAAGTCTATTTCGAGCCCGAATTGTTTCTGATATTTAACAAGTTCTTTAAGCGAGTTTCTATCTTCTTCTCTATAAGTTACGAAGGCATACCCCCCTTCATAATATTCGATGTCATCACCAGTCTCCTTTTCCCAATTTCTGAATATTTCAAGGCTTTTAAGTCCAACCAGTATCTTACCGGGTGAAGAGTGGGTGGCTCTAATACCTCCTATTGCAGCCTTATTTGAACCTTGTCCAGGGGATGACTTTTCATCAATTACCAAGGTTTTAAATCCTTTCCTGGCCAAAAAATAAGAAAGGGGGACACCAACGCTTCCCGCACCGATAATAATTACGTCGAATTTATCGTTCATTTTTCTTCTCCTTTAAACCAGCTAATGTTCCGAGGGTAACTTCCATAAACAAAGGCCTCTTTTCCCACTCTGTAAATTCGCCTTCTTTTATTCCTTCTTCTTTAAAAAGCCGTTTTATTAGACTGGTACAGGTTTTTCCCTGGCAGGCTCCCATGCCAGCTCTTGTTAAAGCTTTAATTTCATTCATATCTCTAACCCCTTCTCTGATTAGCTTCCTTATTTCACCTGCAGTGACCCTTTCGCATCTGCAAACAATGGCCTCATCAGGAATAGCTGACATTCCACCTTCTACATAGGGCGAAGGTTCGACTATTCTGATTCCACTTACTTTCTCGGCAATTTCTCTCGGCACTTTTACCTTTATCAGTTTCGTTTTCACGGGGATAGTTCGCACCTTTTCAACAAATCGAAAACCAATTACCTCTCCCTTACCAACGACATTACCTAATCTGTCTGTCAGTTCCACGATGTCTCCAACTTTTATTTTATCGTCACCAAATTCGAATGGTAATGTAACTATAGGGTCTTCGCCTTTTCTGAAGTCCACAAGGGAGATAGCAAGGCCGGGGCATATTGCCACGCACATTTCGCATCCAATGCATCCACCCTTGTAAATTGGTGGATTCAAGATATTGCCTTCAATTACTATACTATTTTTGGGGCATATTGTACTGCAAGGGTTGCAGGGGATTTCCTGCACGCAATTTAAAATAGGGTATACTCCTTCTTTGATTTCAGGGTATCTCATTTGGTAAATTTTTCCCGGTCTTGATTTAAGAATCTTTTGTGTTTCGTATAGTTCCTGTGGAATTTCCCCTTCGTACAAACCGAGCTCTCTCAGTATTTCATACCCCTTTATTTTGCCAGAGAAAATTGCTGATGACGCTTCGGCAATCTCTTCCGCATCACCTGCTGAGTAGGCTTTTAGACCAAATTTGATGGCCTTTTCATAAAATTCGTTGACAGGGTCTAACCCAACGGCAACAAGGACGGTATCGCAATTGAATGTCTTCTCGGTTCCAGGGATAATTTCAAATTTTTCATCAACCTCAGCTATGGTGATTGCTTCAACTTTTTCCGTTCCATGGACTTTTACAACCGTATGAGAGGTAAAGACGGGCACTCCCAGTTTCAGCAGTTTTTCCTTATGAACGCTGTATCCCCCAACCTCTGGCATTATCTCGCAGAGTCCAACCACATCAATTCCAGCCTGAAGGGCATGGTAGGCAGCGATTAGGCCTACATTGCCTCCTCCAATTACAAATAGTTTTTCAGCCGCCTTAACAAGGTCTCTGTTTACTAATGTTTGAAAGGCACCCGCACCGTAGACTCCCGGAAGAGTATTTCCAGGGAACAATATAGATTTTTCTCGTGCACCTGAAGCGACAAGTAGAATTTTGGGCTTTACCAGGACGTATTCCCTTTGTTCTTTAAGTATCCCTACTTTTTTATCAGAAAATACCCATATTGCAACGGAGTTCAACCAGATTTCAATTGAGGGAAAGCTTCTTACCTCGTCTTCCAATTTTCTTGCAATGTCAATTCCTCTCATACCTGCATAGCATGCCTCTACTGAACCGAAAAATTTGTGGGTCTGCAAAACCAATTTCCCGCCGAGTTGATTTTTATCATCCACGATGAGGGTCTTTACGTTCTTCTCCCCTAAGACTGTGGCAGCCCTTAATCCTGCGGGGCCTCCTCCAATGATTAGCACATCGTATTCGTATTCCGGAATATCTTCGAACTCGACTTTGGCGTCGAAGTCCCAGTCGGGTAACTTTGGTAATCTTTCTAACGGATATACTTCCATCCCCTCTTTTACTAAAGTCATACAGGCTTTAACCGTAATTCCATCGGCGATAACTTTGCATTGGTCACATTGTCCGTTGGCGCAAAAAATTCCGAGCGGTGCCCCATCCTTTTGATGTTTTCCAAAGATTCTAATTCCATTAGCGTATAGCGCTGAAGCAATGGTTTCTCCTTCCCTCGCTTCAAGAAGTTTTCCGTTAAATTTGAACGTAATAGTTTTTGCAGGAGTTACTTTTAAGATTGGATGAGAAGTTATTCTATAATTTTTCATTATCTACCTTCCTTTTTAATAAGCCAGGTAGGTTACCCTTGAGCTTTTTGTTCTACCCGGTGAAAGGGTAAAATGGTCGTAGCAATGAACCTTTGAAAAACCTGCTTGTTTCAAGTATTTCTTTACCTCATCTGGACTGTATCCCCTTTCCCGAAATACTGTATTAATTTTTCTATAAAGGTCACCTTTGTCTATCCTAACAAAAAGGGTAAAGTAGAGGTAAACGATTCCATTTATGTACCTTGATTTCCAGATGGAAATGGTGTTGGCCGTTTCTTCAACTCGGGTCAAGTTGTACCACTCGGTTTTAAAAGACCAACTGGTATTGAGATCGAAGATGAAGGGACCCCCGTTTCGTAGAACTCCCCTAATTTGTTTGAAAGTGTCGATCATTTCTGCGGGATCGAGAATGTTGTTAAGGCTGTCAAAGGTTGAGATAACGGCGTCAAACAAGCTTGGTTTAAAAGGAATATGGCGAAAGTCAGCTGATACCAGAGGTATTGCTAAGGGTTTGTCGGATAGTTTTTTCTTGGCTACTTTCAACATCCCGAGTGAATAGTCAAGGCCAAAGACTTCGTATCCGTAGTTTTTAAGTCTAATGGAAAGATTTCCAGTACCAGATGCAAGGTCAAGAATCCTCCTTATAGGCTTAAGGGGAGCCATGGAAAGGAGTGTCTTCACATAGCGGGCCCATTCTTCGTAATCAACCTTTTCCATTACTTCGTCGTAATATTCAGCAATAAGACTAAATGGGTCATTCATTTTTAAAAGTTTAATGGGGTTGCTAAGTATCTTCAAACTTTTTGCAATTTGTTCTGCAATTGCTATTAGTTTTTAAATCCAGGAATTCAATTTTATAATTGAACAATGAAGTCGACCATAAATGTAAGTGAGATAAGAAAGGATTTTCCAATTTTACAGCGAAAAATTGGGGATAACCCCTTAGTATATTTAGATAATGCTGCTACTTCACAAAGGCCTATACAAGTAATAAAAGCTCTTGAGGAATTTTATACTCTTCATAATGCCAATATTCACCGTGCTATCCATACGCTGTCAAGAGAGTCTACTGAGCTCTACGAAGAGGCCCACGAAAAGACAAGAAAATTTATAAATGCAAGGTTTTTTGAGGAAATTATTTTTACTCGGAACACCACGGAGGCTATCAACCTTGTTGCATATTCGCTCTCTTTTAATTTAAGGCCTGGAGATGAGATAGTTACCACGGTTATGGAACATCATTCCAATATGGTTCCGTGGCAGATGCTGAGAGACCATTTTGGAATTAAGTTAAAATTTGCGAAGCTTGATGAAAAGGGTTATCTCGATTTAGACCATTTAAATTCACTGATAACCGATAAGACCAAGCTGGTTGCGGTTACCCATGTTTCTAATGTGCTGGGAGTAGTAAATCCTGTTGAGGAAATCGCAAGAATGGCTCATTCGAAGGGAGCGTTATGCCTCGTGGATGGGGCACAAAGCGTCCCCCACATGCCAGTAGATGTCCAGAAAATGGATGTTGATTTCCTCGCCTTTTCTTCCCACAAAATGCTTGGCCCCACCGGGATTGGCGTTCTTTACGCAAGGAAAGAATTGCTTGAAAAGATGGAACCTTTTTTGAGAGGTGGAGATATGATATCCACTGTTACCGTTGAGAAACCTGAGTGGAACAGGTTACCCTGGAGGTTTGAAGCAGGTACTTCAAATTTCGCTGATGGTTATGCCTTTGGTGTTGCAATAGATTACCTTGAAAAAATCGGGATGGAGGCTATTTTTGAGCACGAGAAGGAAATCGCCAAACATACCATTGACAGGCTTGTAAGCGAAATTGATGGGGTAAGAATACTTGGGCCCACGGAGAATCGTATTGGTGTTATATCCTTTTACTTTGAGGATATCCCACCGGATTTGGTTGGTCTTGCCCTTGATGAAGAGGGAATTGCCATAAGGACAGGTTGCCATTGTGCTCAGCCTTTACACGAACATTTTGGCATTTCTGGAACTGCGAGAGCAAGCTTTTACCTTTACAATACTTTTGAAGAGGCGGATTATTTTGTAGATAAGCTTAAAGAAATTGTAGCGAGATACAGGAATAATTGAGGTAAGAATATGCTTTACCGAGACTCAGGGGTTGATATCGGAAGAGGAGACAGTATAGTAGATTTTTTGAAAAGTATAATTAATTTAAAACCCGAAAATATTGGGCCTTTTGCTGCCATTATCGAACTTAACATTTTGAGAGAGTATAGAGAGCCTGTTTTACTTGCCTCTACTGACGGTATCGGGACAAAAATAGATCTTGCGCTCAAGTGGAAAAAGTTAGATGGACTTGGTTATGATCTCTTTGCCATGTGTGCCAATGATATTGCGGTTTATGGTGCAAAACCTCTCTTTTTTCTTGATTACTATGCCGCTGGTTATTTAGATCTCAATGATTCTAAAGTGGTTCTTAAATCCCTTGTGGAAGCCTGTGAGAAGTACAATTGTGCTCTGGTAGGAGGAGAAACGGCTGAACTTCCGGATGTTTTAGAAAAGGGAAAATTTGATATTGCGGGATTTATTGTTGGGGTTCAGGAAAAGTCAAGACTCCCCAATCCCAACAAAGTTAAGCCCAGTGACATTCTCGTTGGGTTACCGTCGTCAGGTATTCACAGCAATGGTTATTCTCTTGTTAGGGCGATTGTGCAAAAGGCACATCTTGAAGCCGAATTCAGACTGGGTGAAAAGACCTTGCGAGATATTCTGCTGGAGCCAACAAGAGTATACGTGGGATTAACGGAGGAGGTTTTCAAAAGGTTTGATATAAAAGGAGCTGCCCACATAACAGGTGGAGGTATTCCGGGTAATCTTTCAAGGGTGATACCCCCGAATTGTGATGCGGTCGTTGACAAGAATTCTTGGGAGATTCCACAAATCTTCAGATTTTTGCAAACGAAAGGCGAAGTTCCTGAGGACGAGATGTGGCGAGTGTTTAATATGGGTATAGGTTTTGTTTTCATAGTATCAAAAGAAGAACTTGAAAGTTTTGTTCAGTTTCTAAAAATAAAGGGCGAAAGTTTTCATATAATCGGTGAAATTACCAAAGGCTCAGGAAAAGTAGTATTAAAATAGCCATCCTTTTAAGTCTGCAACTTAAGAATTTTGGGATTTTTGGACTTTTAGCGCAGTAAGTTAAAATTCAGATCCATCCATTTTCTTTATACCATACTAAAGTTTCGTAAAGTCCTTCCATTAGTGTGTAATCAGGTTTGAAACCTGTTTCCGTGTAAAGTGGAGTAGGGTCCCCAATCCAGTACTTCTGAGCAAGTTCGTTAGCTTTATCGCTGTTGGCTATAGTGGGATTATTGGTAATTCTGGCAAAGGTTTCACTAAGTTTTAATATTGGTCGAAAGATCCATTCAGGTATGGTGATTTTAAGTACTCTTTTTTTTCCATACAGCGATTTTATGTGTTCTACTATTTGCGTCAAAGTCGTGTATTCTGGATTTGAAACAAAATATACTCGGTTAATGCCGGAGTTTTCGTTTCCAATTAACATCAATATCAGTTTTACAACATCTTTAACGTAGATAATGCTGAGGTATTTCTCACCATTAGGCATGGGGAAAATACCACACTTTACATACTGGAAAAACCGCAGAGTTTCTCTGTCGTAAGGCCCGTAAACGGTAGAAAGTCTTAGGATGGTGTAGGGGTACTGCAAATAGTTTATTATGTAGTTCTCGGCCATTAGCTTAGATTTTCCATACCAGCTAACGGGTTCAGGTGTATGTTCCACTTTTTTCGGGATTAGTTCATTTGAGGGACCTTGTGCACTTTGGCTTGAAAGAAATATGAATCTTCTGAGGTTTCCGGGTTTCGCGGTGTTTATCGCATCAATGAGGTTTTTTGTAGTAGTGTAATTTCCTAAAATGAAATCTTCCTTTTTCAATGCCTTTATAACTCCTGCACAATGAATGATTACATCAAGGTCTTTCACGAAGTCTACGAGGGACTCTGGATTTTTAAAGTCGCCGTAAAAAGGCTCTACCTCTGGCCAGAGTATCTCTTGATTCTTAGAACGCATCAGTACTCTAACGGTATGACCATTTTTTATCAGCTCTGGGACTAAATTTCGTCCAATAAAACCGGAGGTACCTGTAACACCTATTTGCATTGGAGTTTACTCATTATATTGGATTGACCTTATAATTCAAAATATGCATGGTTTTATCTTTGATACCAAGGAATGGAAAGTTGTAGGAATTGATGAGAATGGGTATGGGCCACTTATAGGTCCATTGGTGGTTACTGGTGTCAAAATCAGGATAAAAGGTACGGATCCACTATCTGCCTCTGAGGCAGAAGGATACCAGTTTCCTATACCTGTAAAGGATAGTAAAGATCTGTTTAAAAGAAGCAAAGGTAGTTACCGCGTAGGTGAATCGGTAGTCTTGAGCTTTGTTAAAATGTTGGGTGAAGAAGTGAGAAGTTTGAGTGAACTGATTGAAAAATTTGGGATTCAGAGGATTAATTTAAATTCTTATGGACTTTCCGACATGAAAATCCCCCTTTTTGGCGGTTTTGTAAATGAGAGGCTTCTTAACTATTTTGAAAATTGTGGAATTGGCTTGGAAGAATTGAAATTTTCAATCCTTATGGCTGATAAATTTAATGAACTTATTTCATCCCTTGACAATAAGGCACTTCTTGATTTCCGAATTTTCACCGAACTTATGAAAAAGTTTGACTCCTCCCATTTCTTGATGGGTAAAATAGGAGGGACTTCAAAATACGGCAGATTTTTTGAAACTTTTGGTTACAAGTATAAAGTTTTAGAAGAAAAATTTAATTATTCCGCATATGAGCTTGAAGGTGGGAATTTCCTCTATTTTATAATGGATGGTGATAAAAAGTTTTTGCCCATTATGTTCGCGGGAATCGTTGGAAAGTACGTGAGGGAATCGGTAATGTTGGCATTATCCAAGGCTCTTGGTTACGAGAATGAAATTCCTTATGCATCTGGCTATTTTCACGATGCCAAAACCTACGAACTAATCTCGAAGTTGCCAGCTGAACTTAAAAATAAATGGATAAGAGTGCGTTAATTTTTAATCAGCCCATCAGATCTATGCTTTTCTCCTATCGCCTTTGCCAGTTTTTCGAGAGATTCATAGGCATTTTGGTCTGGTAACCCCTTAAAGGAGATTACATCAATAATTTCACCTTTGAAGTTGGAAAAAATGTTCTTAAGGTCATCAACTGTTTTTCCTCCCCATCCGTAAGAGTTAATTATAGCTAAATATTTTGTTTTTGGCCTTAATGCGTTGGCGAGGTACGTATAGTAAACAGTAAGGGGATGGGCACTGGCGAGCACTGTGGGTGTGGCTATGATTAGAGTGGCAATGTCAATCAGAGCCATTGCAATTTCTCCGGTATCTGCGACGGTCAGGTTGAAAACTTTCACATTCACACCTTCGTCAATGAGTTTTTGCTCTAAAAATCTTACAGCTCTTTCTACGCTATGGTGCATAGAAACGTAAAGAATGGCTACCAAGTTTTCCACCTTATTGGATGACCAGTCCTTATATGCGTTGATAATAAATTGTGGATTTGTGTAGATTGGACCGTGGCTTGGGCAGATCATATCAGGAGAAAAATTCTCTATTTTCTCGATGTTTTTGGGTATCATATTTCTGAATGGTGCCATTATTTCTGCGTAGTATCTTTTTGCTGCGGTGTAAAGTTCTGGTGTTCCGTCACTCGTAAACTCTGTGGTAGGCAGGTGTGAACCAAAGAAGTCGCAAGTAAAAGCGATTTTATCTTCTAAAAGTAGGGTTGTTTGAGTCTCTGGCCAATGTACCCAAGGTGTCATGATAAATTTGAGGGTTTTTCCTCCGAGGTCAATGGTGTCTCCTTCTCCTATCACCATGAATTTATCTTGAGGGATTTGGAGGTGGGTTTTCAGGAGTTCGGCACACTTTTCATTCGTAACGACAATTGATTCAGGAAACAGGTTTAGAACTGCCGGAATCGCGCCTGAGTGGTCTTGCTCAGCATGGTTGGAAATGATGTAGTCTATTCTGTTTATCCCAATGGATTTTAAGTCGCTGAGGAATTCTTCAACTTTTAAGGTATCGGTAGTGTCAATAAGGGCAGTTTTGCTTTTTCCTTTAATAAGGTATGCATTGTAAGTGGTTCCTTCGGGTAAGGGAATCAGCTCGTCAAAAAGTCTCCTTTCCCAGTGTAAAGTGTTTATTAGATACAAATCTTCTTTGATTTTTTTAACAGCCATATTTTACTCCTTTTCTTCCTTTAGGTAAGTAGAGGCAGTTTTAGGTGTTTTTCCCTTGACTTCTTTGTGGTAGTACTCGTAGGTCATCGGTGTTTTTTCGGATAATATGTCAGCGTCAAGAATTTCCCCCACAAAAATGGTGTGGGTTCCCGCATCAAGGCTGTTGACGACCTTACATTCAATGTATGCACAGGTATAATCAATTATTACGGGTAAATCATTAACAGTGATTTTATAGTTTACATTTTCAAATTTGTTAATATCTCTTCCACTCTTGAATCCAAATTTGCCTATGAAGGTGAAGGGGGTTTCTTGAGTAAGAACCGAAACCGAAAATTTCCCACTTTTTGAGACCATTTCGTGCGTTAAGTTCAATTTGTTAAGGGCAACGGCTACCTTAATAGGTTCTGATGTGACCTGAAAGACTGTGTTGGCAACTTGCCCGTTAATTTTTTCACCATCTTTAGTTGCCACAATGTAAAGGCCGTAACTTAATTTTGTTAATGCAGATAGATTCATCTTAAATTTTCTCCTTTTGCAAAAAATTTTCGAGTTTTTGGGCGTATTCACCTGACTTGAGTTCTGAATCTCTCAGGAATAAGCTGGCTTTTGGCTTTGTGCCAGCTATTTTATAAATCTGCTCGACGATTTTTGCATTCTTTTCACCAAATCCCGATACTGATATCAGTGTAATTTCAGATTTTTTTAGGTTTTCAGAGAATTTTCTCAAAAAACTTGCCACTGGGGCAGGAAGATGCCCCGCCCATACTGGAGTGACCAGATAAATGTGGGTGAATTCTTCTCCGATTTCTCGTGACAATGTAAAAGGTACGTTCTTTTTAGTAAGTGCGTAGAAGGAGTCTTTAAAAAAGTTTCTTTTTGAGTTGTCTTCAATCTTCGAGATGTATATGCCTTTTAGCCTTGAAATCTCAATGGCAATTTTCTGATTGTTCCCAGTTCCTGAAAAGTAAACTATAATCTCGCTCAATTTTTCTCTTCCTTCTCCATTAAACACCTTCTGCATACGCCTTCTAAATATAGATCTTGAGTTTTTACAAGGTGTCCATCTCCAACTTTTTTGGAAGTAAAATCGGGGATTTCAACTTCTATGTCGTATATTCGGCCACATTCAATGCAGTGGAAATGGGCATGGGGTTCGATGAATGCGTCTACCCTGAGCTCCTTAGAGTCTATCATCACCAGTTTAATAACCCCTTTCTTCACCAACGCTTCTATTGTATTGTAGACAGTAGTTTTTGAAAGGGTTGGCAATTCAGCACTTATGTGTTTGTATATTTCATCGGCGGACGGGTGGGTTCTATTTTTAAGCAGGAACTCAAGAATTTTTATTCTTTGAACAGATGGTTGGATGTTGTGTCTTTTTAAAATATTTTTTGCCTTTTCCGTAATTTCATTTTTCATTTAAAAACCTCCCCGGTTTCCTTTGCCCATAGAAGCATATCGAGGTGGGCAAAGGGAATACCTATTTGATTTGAAAATTTTCTCATTTTTTCCTCTATTAGCAAGTAATTTTTTGCGGTAAAAGTTCCTGGTAGGCTACTAATAACTCCCAGCTTTAGAAGGTTACGAAGGATGTGCCTGTCGAGGATTGCAAGGTCAAAATGCCCTGTGTTTCTCAAAAAGTGACTGGCCTCTTTCATACCAATACCTTTAAAATTTTTCACAAGGAATGTTCTTTTTTCATTAGAAGGTATCGAGCCTTTTACAAATTCTTTGAGATTAAAACTCATTTCCTCTATTTTTTGCAGATTTTGGACAACAAATTTGGCTTTATTATTGGGAAATCTAACACCTTTTAAAAACTTTTTGATTTCCTCTTCTGATGGATTTAGATACGCCTTGCTGTCGAATATATTTTCTACAGCTTTCCAGCAAACTTTTGCCTTTGATTGGGGTGTCAGGGTACAAAAAATGAACTCCTTCAAAATCTCAGTTTCACAATCATCTTTCTTTGTCTTAAATTCTTCAAGCCTCTGTTCTATCTGAGCCTTCAGATTCTCGTAAAGCTTTGTAAGTTTTTCTATTTCATTCATTTTTCAAATTTGAATAGATTTTAATGTCAAAAGCATGATTGTTCAAATTCAATCTCAACTTTATGCCTTAAAGGGCCGTGACCATGTCCGATGGGAGGCGCATATTTTATGGCCTTTTGAATGTATCTTCTCGCTATGCAAACCGCGTCTTGAACTGAATAATTCATAGAGAGGAGTGCAGCTATTGCAGAGGATAAAGTACATCCCGTGCCATGGGTAGAGGTCGTTATTATCTTTTCACCTTTAAATTTCCAGAGACCTTCTTTCCCAATTAGAATATCAATTATTTCTTTGGATTCTAAGTGGCCGCCTTTGATCAGTACCCATTTTGTGCCTCTCTCAAGGATTTTCTCTCCTGCCTTGATCATATCTTCTTCTGTAAAAATTTTCATTTCTGCAATAATTTCTGCCTCGGGAATGTTTGGAGTCACAACAAAGGCAGTAGGTAAAAGAGTATTAAGGAGGGCATCTATTGCATCGTCTCTTAGTAACTTAGCTCCACTTTTTGCGACCATTACTGGATCTACCACCAATTTGTCTACCTTGAATTTGGCCATACACTCAGCAACCACTTCTATGATTTCTTTGGTAAATAGCATCCCAGTTTTCACAGCTCCTGGTGTTATGTCTTCAAAGATGGTTTCTATTTGTAATTTTACAAAATCCGGAGTGACAGGGTAGATGCCGGTCACGGAGTAGGTGTTTTGAGCGGTTAAAGCTGTTATCACACTCATTCCGTAGACATCAAAAGCTTCAAAGGTTTTTAGATCTGCTTGAATTCCAGCTCCACCACCTGAATCGCTACCTGCAATGGTCAGTGCTGTACCCTTGTAGGGTTTCATCCACTCCTCCTTATTCTAAGAGTTTGAAGTTCTGGCAAATTGAAGCAAATAAAGATGGTAATACATACCTTGTTTCTCAATAAGGGACTCATGAGTTCCCTCTTCTACAATCTTGCCGTCATATATAACGATAATCTTGTCAGCATCTTTAATTGTTGAAAGTCTGTGGGCTATTACAATGGAGGTCCTGCCTTTTAAAATCTTTTTGACTGCCTGTTGAATTAATTTTTCCGTGTACGAATCAACATTGGCAGTAGCTTCATCCAGAACGAGGATTTTAGGATTAAAAGCCAGTGCTCTTGCAAAGGAAAGAAGTTGCCTTTCTCCAACAGAAAGAGATGCACCTCTTTCACCCAGTAACGTTGAGTAACCGTTTTCCAACCTTTCTATGAAGGTATGGGCATAGACATTTTTGGCGGCTTCAATCACCCGTTCTTCGTCAATCTGTGCGTTGTAGAGAGTGATATTTTTCTTTAGTTCTCCTGAGAAGATGAATACGTCTTGAAGTACGAGCCCCATCTGAGATCTTAAGTGATCAAGATCGTACTCTTCAAGTGGTATATCATCAATCAGTATTTGTCCTTTTTGGTATGGGTAGAAGCCGAAGATTGCTGATATTAGGGAGGTTTTACCAGCTCCTGTAGGACCAACAATGGCTAAGGTTTCTCCGGGATTTACAACAAAGCTTATGTCTTTTAATACCCAGTTTTCTGAGTCATAAGCTAACCACACATTTTTAAATTCAACCTTCCCGACAATTTCCTTTCTAAGCCCTTTCCCCTTAGGTTCTATAGGTTCGTCTAAGAGTTCAAAGATCCGATCACCAGCGGCCATAGCTGATTGCATAATGTTGTATTTTTCTGAAAATTCCATAATCGGCTGAAACAACATGTCTATGTATGATAGAAAAGCTACCAAGGACCCGAAAGTCAACATATTTCTAATTACTTCGCCGCCGCCTATCCAGATGATTAAAGCAACCGTTATCGCCCTCAGAAAATCAATAATTGGCCTAAAAGTCGCAAAAACGTAAAGTTGTTCAATGTTGGCATCAAATAATTCTTTGTTGTAACCGCGGAATTTATTTTTTACTACATTTTCAAGGTTGAAAATTTGAATTATACGAATTCCGGAAATGCTTTCCTGTAGAAAGGCGTTAAGTTGTGCCAATTTTGCCCTTACTTTTCGGAAGGCATTTCGGACCTTTACTCTAAAGATAATTGTTACAACAAGAAGGATTGGCGCAACCGTGAGGACTAAAAGGGTGAGTTTCAAGTTCATTTTAGTCATTATGATTACTACACCTATGATGACGATGAAGTCTTTTATTAAGTGGATTAACACGGAACTTAGCATTTCAGCAATAGCAGAAACGTCGTTGGTAGCCCTTGTTACAAGACGGCCTGTGGGGTTTTTGTCAAAGTATGAAAGAGGTAAGTTCAGCAGGTGTTTTGTAATTACCATCCTCATATCGTACATTACCTTTTGAGTTACGTACTGAAGAGTGTAGCCTTGGAGGAAGGAAAAGAGGAAGGATAGGAATAGTAGTATTACAAGCAGTGTTGCCAACTTGTACACTTCCCTGATATCTTCCCTTCGAATTTGAATTATCTGGGGTTTTGATAGAATGTTGATTTTATTTTGTTCAACAGCAAAGAGGCCGTTTGAAGCTCTTATAAAAAAGTCTTCTTTTCCAGGTATAACATCTTTTGTCAAAATGTATTTGGCTGTGCCAAAGGCTTTCTCTCTTTCAAGTTCGGCGGAGATTTCCCTCGAAAGGGCTGGCCTTCTTATTAAAACCTTTCCATTTTCCAGTCTTACTATGTAGGTTTCTAAGCTATATTTTTCAATGTAAGAGGTGTTAGTAAGTTCAACATAGGATGGCATTATGTGGAAATCAATTGCCCTTCTATTTATGGCTGGAATGGCAATTTGAATAACACTTGTTATAATCAGGAATGTAAAGGCTAAAACTATGCTCTTTTTGTAAGGCTCTGCAAATTTAAGCGTTCTCCTAAGCACTTTTCTATCGAAGAATTTTCCAGTTACTTCAGCATATGAACCGTGACCGGGACTACCGAACAAGTCCTTCCTCCATTTTTTGCAATTCAAAGATATGTTTGTAAAAGCCTTCCCGCGATATAAGCTCTTCGTGAGTTCCCCTATCCAATATTTTTCCGTCATCCAGCACGAGAATTTCGTCTGCATTCATGATTGCGGAAACCCTGTGTGAAACGATAATTGTTGTTTTGTCTGCCAGAAAATCTTCTAAGTTGCGAAGAATTTTGTTTTCAGTCTCAGTGTCAACAGCCGATAGTGCGTCATCTATAATGAAAATAGGTGCATTTTTCACAATGGCCCTTGCTATGGCTATTCTCTGCTTCTGCCCACCGGAAAGGGTAATTCCTCTTTCTCCGACGAGAGTATCAAGTCCATCGGGCATTTTCATAACCTCATCGTATATCTCTGCAAGCTTTAATGCTTTTATTATTTCTTCTTCCGTCGCTTCAACCTTTCCGTAAGCTACATTCTCTCTTATAGTAGCCGAGAACAAAAGACTTTCTTGTGGAACGAAGCTTATTGCATTTCTCAAGTTTGTCAGGTCATGGTGGGTTACATCCACGTCATCGATGTAAATTGAACCCTCGGGTGGGTCAAAAATCCTTGGTATAAGGTAACATAGCGTACTTTTCCCTGCCCCTGTTCTTCCAATAATTCCGAGTTTTTTACCCTTTTCAAGCTTGAAATTGATATCTATAAGAACAGGACGTCCACTGGTGTATGAGAAAGTGAGGTTTTTTACCTCAATATTTCCTTCTATTTTTATCTTTCTCGGACATTGTGGATTTTTTATTTCGGGTTCTACTTTGAGAATCCTTTCAATTCTATCCATTGAAGCAGAACCGCGTTGTAAAATGTTTACAAGGAAACCAACTGCAATCATTGGCCATACCATCATACCCAGGTAGCTCGAAAAGGCTACAAAATCTCCAAGAGATATTTCGTTTAGTATCACCTTTCTTCCGCCGAAAAATAGGAGTATTGCAAAAGATAGAGTAGCACCCAGTTGTATACCGGGTTCAAATAAGCTTGAAACCTTTGCAAGTTTCATATTTTTCTTGAAGTACAGTTCATTAGTGACCCTAATATCTCCTATTTGGCCTTCTACCTGCGAGAAACCCTTTAAAACTCTGATTCCGACTATGGACTCTCTGATTTTTTCAGTAAGTTTGGAAAAGGTTTCTTGTACCTCCTTGAAGTATCGGTAGTTGAGTCTCCCAGAAAAAGATATGAGCAGGCTAATCAAAGGAAGCGGCAAAAGAGCGTAAATCGTTAGCATGGGCGAAATTTTAAACATTATAGCGAGAGAAAAAGTTGAATATACCAATATATCAGTGATTTGGACTAATCCCATTCCCGTTGCCATTCTTACAGCGTCAGTGTCGTTGGTTATCAAGGCCATCAATTCTCCTGTTCGCTCTCTGTTGAAAAAGCTTGCAGAAAGTTTTACAAGGTGGAAATATATTTCCTCTCTAATATCCCTTTCTACTTTTCTCGCAGTCCCCATTATGAAGTATCGCCAGAAAAATCTCAGGATTGCAATAATGAGGGTTAGACCAAGGATATAGAGGGCATATTTGCCGAGAATCTTAAATGTAGCCTGTCCAGATTGTAAAAGGTTAATACTTTTTCTTATTATGAGCGGTATTATCAGCTGTGCTCCATCAACAATAAGGAGGCTGAGAATGCCAAGAAAAACAAAAAGTTTGTATTTCCAAAGCCTTCTCAGTATGCCTTTCATAGAAGTGCTCTAATTATCGCAACCCCCTGAATTAGAAAAACTGGTAATAAAACAGTTGAGTAAACATCTTTAAAGGAAATTTTGTAGTATTCTTTCGTAGTAATCAGGCAGAGATGGAAAGGTGAGATGAGCACACCGCTAATTGCGGAAATATACGCTAAATATGGGAATGCAGAATTTTGTATAAACAATATAGATAAGATGGGTGCAGTAGAGCCAATCCCTGCGGAAGTGATACCAGTTAGAAAAGCCATAGTCATTGGAAAAATGATTACCGGAACAATTTTGGGGACATTGTGCCTTTCTAAAAGGTTTGCAAAGCTGGTGAGGATATTGGTGTTTTCTACCACTCCTTTGAAAATCAAAACTACGAACACGATAAGGGTAATTTCTGAAAAAATTGAATTTTTAATGGTTGTAGTGATTTCTTTAATTTTCCCTTTCTCGAGGAGAAATAGTAATATCAAGACAGTGAGAAGGATGACTTTCAAATCAACTTTTAAAAGCGTTAATAGGATTATCAAGATAACAGGCCAGAGTGCTGAAAGTAGGTACTTAACTATCTCAAAGCTGTTGGCTTTTACTTTTTGACCGTTGCCATTCCCTTTTACCTTCGTGAATAGAAGGAATAGACCGATGATAAAGGCAAAGCCAGTGTATGGGAGAGTAGAAATAATAAAATCTTTTACGGGTATATTGGCAAGTCCTGCTGCAATAATTAAGGCGCCGTAAAGGGGCCAAGAGAATTCACAAACGTGTCTAAACCAATAGTTGAAGAAAAATATCCATTTTTTTCGTGCATTTAACTCTTTTCCTGCTTTATTGCTCAGCTCCGCTGTTAACATTGCTCCAGCTGGCATTGGTAAGAGTCCAAAAATTAAAGGTGGGACAACCAATGAATATCTGATGTCTCCTGATAAGGATGAAATTAATTTTAAAACTTTTAGATTGTAATTTTTTATTTTGAAGGTAGTGGTAATCGCCTGAACTAAAATGACGAGAATAAGAAGATTGAAAAAGGTATAGTTAAAAATCTTATGGAAATCCGAAATTTTGAAGTGGCCTAATATTAGAAATAGAATCGCTAATGCAAAAATGAAGAAGGTAGTGGAAAGAAGTCTGCTGTTTTTTAGCATCTTTTAGAGGATGAGTATTCCTGTAATTTATCCTTCATTTTATTAAGGAGTTCGAGAAATTTTTCCTTTTCTTCTTCTGTGAAGTCCAGCATTAACTTTCTTAAAAATTCAACTCTTTTATCAACAACCCTTTGGATCACTTCTTCACCCTGGGGGGTCAACACCACAATTTCGCTTCTTCTATCTGCTTCAACCTTTGCTCTCTTGACGAATCTCCTTTTTTCCAATCTTTCAACGATTCCCGAGATGGTGCTTTTTGCAAGGTATAGGTCTTTTGCTAAGTTAGTCTGGTTAAGAGGTCCGCAGAAATAAAGGTGTACCATTAGGTTGAACTGGGGAGGAGTGAGATTGATCTCCTTTAAGGCTGTTCTCCCTTCCTTCGTTACCTGGGAGTATACCTCCCTCATTACCCTTTCAACTTCTCTTTCTATCATAAATAAACCTCCTGTTCGTATTGCTAACTATTTTATGTGAAAAATGGTGGTCAGTCAAAATTTGTTCATATTCCAATGTTTTTTTCATGGATTTTTAACTTTCTATTTCGCGCCGTGAGTTTTATAATTTCAAACTAAATGGAGTCTATTAAGCTCATATTTAAAATAGGTTATGGGCCTTCTTCATCCCACACAATGGGTCCTGTTGAAGCTCTCAGAGGGTTTTTGAAAAAGTTTCCTGAGGTGGTTTCTTTGAAGATTACACTTTTTGGAAGTCTTGCTGCCACAGGTAAAGGTCATCTTACTGAGGAGGCTTTGCGAAAGTCTTTTAATGGTAAATTGGAAATTTTGGAAAAACCTGATGAGTATTTCCCGCTACATCCCAACGCGTTAAAATTTGAGGGCTTTGATAGTTCAGGGAATCTTATCGCCGAAAAGGTTTTTTATAGCATTGGGGGAGGTGTAGTAAAGACGGAAGATGATTTTTTTAAAAAAGAAGATGTCTATCCGTTAAATACGATGGAGGAGATTCTGGATTGGTGTGACTCAGAGGGAAGAAGCTTGTGGGAGTTTGTTGAAATTTACGAGGGAAAAGAAATCTGGGGTTATTTAAAAGAAGTGTGGAAGGTAATGGAGGATTCAATAGCTCGGGGTTTGAATAATGAAGGTGTTCTTCCTGGGGAGTTACACCTTCCCAGAAAGGCATGGTCATACTATATTAAAGCGGTTAATTCTAAAAATATTACACACAATAAGGGTAAGGTCTTTTCTTATGCCCTTGCGGTGGCTGAGGAGAACGCTGCAGGAGGACTTATTGTGACAGCGCCTACCTGTGGCTCATGTGGAGTTGTCCCCGCTGTGCTTCACTTTTTAAAAGAAGAGTATAACCTTTCTGAAGATAAGATTCTGAGAGCCCTCGCTACCGCAGGTCTTATGGGGGCGCTTGTTAGAGAGAATGCTTCCATTTCCGGGGCAGAAGTAGGTTGTCAGGGAGAAATTGGAGTTGCCTGTGCTATGGCTGCTGCAGCAGCTACTCAAATTCTTGGAGGAACAATCTTTCAGGTTGAATATGCCGCCGAAATGGGGATTGAGCACCACCTCGGACTAACCTGTGACCCAGTTCTTGGATACGTACAAATCCCCTGTATTGAAAGGAATGCAGTTGCAGCCGGCAGGGCTTTAGAGTGTGCAGTTTATGCCCTTCATTCCGACGGGAGACATATGATTTCTTTTGATTCAGTTCTTAAGACAATGATGGAAACGGGAAGGGATCTCCCTTCGGCCTATAAAGAGACTGCAAAAGGGGGACTTGCCCTTCATTGGAGAGATAGAAAAAAGAGATGACATTTCTCTTAAAAATTGTTGTTAGCTATTACATATTTATCCCAATGGATAATACACAATTTGACCACCTCAGGGCTTATGGGGTGGTCTATAACTCTTTAAGAGCTGGAGTGAAAGCAGAATGGATTCTTAATTTTAGAGGCGGTTCTTTTCTCCTGGATGATACAAAGGTTGTGCGCGAACTCCTTTCCATTACAGGAGTATCCTATGAAGTGATTCCCGAAGAAAACGTGGTAGAACTTCAAGAACGTTCTAAAAGTGAAAATTTTGAGTTCGTTATTCTTGAAAATGCACCAAGGGTGGGTGTTTATGCACCTCCTTATTATGAGCCGTGGGATGATCCAGTTATTATGGTTCTTGAATATGCCCAAATCCCTTTTGAACAGATATACGACGAAGAGGTCTTAAATGGGCGTCTTAAGGATTTTGACTGGGTACACTTGCACCATGAAGATTTTACAGGACAATTTGGCAAGTTTTATGCTTCTTATGGAAACACGGATTGGTACAAAAATCAGGTGGAATTTAAAAAGTCGCTTGCCATAAAGCTTGGGTTTAAAAACGTGGCTGAATTGAAAAGGACTATTGCTAAGACTTTTTATAACTATGTCAGTGAAGGTAAATACTTATTTGCCATGTGCTCTGCCCCCATAACCTTAGATATTGCTCTCGCATCAGAAGGCGTTGATATTCTGGATATTCCTTTTGATGGAACACCCTTTGATCCTAATTGTAATTCTAAACTCGACTATTCAAAAACTGTTGCTTTCAGGGACTTTAAGCTTTTTCCACAATTTTATATATATGAACATTCAGATGTGGATATGACTCAGGACGTAGTACAGTTGGGAGAGGAAAATGCATACTTCGTCCTGCACCAATTTTCGCCTAAGACCGACCTCATACCCTGTATTCTTACCCAGAATCATAAAACGGTCATAAAAGATTTTCTGGGACAGGATACTGGCTTCAGAAGAAGTAAATTGAAAAAAAATACGGTGGTTCTTGGTGATGTCCCAGGAACTGAATATGTCAAGTATGTTTATGGTGAGCTGGGAAAGGGTTTTTTTGCCTTTCTTGGAGGCCATGACCCCGAAGATTTTCAGCATTTTGTGGGCGATCCACCTACGGATGTCGCAAAATATAAGAATTCCCCAGGGTACAGGCTGATTTTGAACAACATTTTTTTGCCTTCAGCCCAGAAGAAAAGGTTAAAAACTTAATTAATCCCAGATGAGGATTTGATTTTGGGGAACTATTTTCCTCAATTTTTTCGTTGGGTTTACTGCAAAAAAAATTCCCGAAGCTTCAAGAAAGTGAATGTCTTTATGGTGATCTGCGTAAGTGATCGAATTTTTAAGTTCAATTCCCTCCCTTCTTGCAATCTCTTTAAGAATGAATTCCTTATTTTTTCCAAAGGGAATTTTCCCCTTTATTTTTCCGGTGTATTTACCATTTCTTATTTCAAGAAATGATGCATAAAATCCCTCCAATTTTAAATAATCACTAACTACCTGAGCAATGAAATCGGGTGCCCCAGTAATGAGAAAAAGTCTATAACCTTCCTTTCTTTTTTGTTCTATATGGTCTATTGCTTTCTGGGAGATGGCCTTGATGATTTTATTTTGGCTTGATTTAAGTACTTTATAAATGTGTTCCGCCTTCAACCCGTGATAGTAAGCCTTTGAATTTTTAAAATTTTTGTATTTGAAGAGTGATTCGAGAAACCATATCACTACACCCGATGGTGAAATTTGAAGTTTCTTGAATAGAATTTTCAGGAATCTTACTTCTGAGGAAGGATTTGGTATCAGTGTCCCATCCAAGTCAAAGAAGCAGGCTTTGCTCATTTGTTTTTGAGATAAGGCCAAGCATCTAAGATTACAGGGAGTCCTCTTGCTATGCAAATAATAAGAGATATCCAGGCGAAGGCAAGGGCAACTCCATGAATGTTGAAAGACAGTTTTCCATGGATGGTTAGGAGGTCAATCCCAAGAAGAGTAAAAGCGATGGCCTTTGAGAGAGCGTAACCGGTTCTGAAATAGCCTGAGGTTACAATAAATCTGGCGATCTTGTTATTGTGCATCTCGTAAGGTTTTACACCTTTCTTGAAAGCCGAACTCCTTATTGTATCTACTACAACATCCCTGGTTATTACAATTACTGGAAACCAAAAGGAGATCCGTCCCTTTACTGCGAAAAAGATCCAGAATATGAATTCAACAATGCGGTCGCCCGTAATATCAAGTATGGCACCAATCTCCGATTCTGCATTGAGGGTTCTTGCAAGGAAGCCATCAAGGAAGTCTGTAAATATTATTATTACGATTAAAATGCAGGCTGCAAAGGTAGTTCCATACCTACCAAGGTCAAGAAGATAGAGGGTTAAAAAGCTGAGTAGAATTCTCAGGATACTAATTATATTTGGTAGGTTCCTTCTCATTTTACCACTACTACTTTTTGGATTGTTTTAATGTTTTCGGCTTCTACTTTTATAAAGTATACTCCAGGGGTTGCGTTTTCAAAAGGAATTTGGATAATAGAGTAGTTTGTGTCTGCTTGGATTTCTGTTTTAGTAAACAGACTGCCATAAATATTGTAAATGGATACTATAAAGGGCCCAGAAATTCCCGAATAGATTTTTAATTTGAGAGGTGATCCCACTTTAATAATGTTATTGATAACGAGCTTCTTAAGGTTTAAACTGTCTCTGACGACTGATGAGTCAATTATATAAGCGAAATATTCTCCTCCCTCGATATTTCCGTTCTGTGTTAAAGGCCTTGGCACTTGCCACTGCAAAGTGCCGCCGTCTTCTGTTGAGTAGGAACCCACAGCGATGTAAATAACATTTAAATTTCCATAAAGTGAGAGATCAATGACTCCTTCTAAATAACCAAGGTCGCTGAAATAGGAAGCGCATTTAAAATGGATTGTGTCTGTTATTAAGGTACCTGTTGAATCAAACCACCCTACAAAATCATTGTTGTCTTCATCAGCTAAGAAGAACTGATATCTTCCAACTTGTCCCAGCTTTGCCCATGGCGCATTTACCATGGTAGAAGGTTCAAAAGATATGAATATGAAATGATCGTTAAAAAAGTATCCTGACTGATTCGCTGAGGCATTACCTGCGGATTCAGTAGCAACATAAAGCCTCTTTGTATTTCGATCGTAGTACCCGTAAAGATGCATATTTTCGTTTTGGGCTAATAGGACAGCAACTCTATCAACGACGCCGTCCATGACAAAATCTTGGAACCCGACGGTGTATGAATAATTCTGGCCATTATTATTGTCCCAGTTCTCATTTTGATAGGGTGAGTTGTCTTTCGCACGAATAGCAAAATATACCCTTGTACCGGTAGGTTGGGGAGGTAGGTAAACACCGTAAAGTGCAGAATCTGGTTCGTGATTTCCATTATAATCCCGACTTTGGCCATCATCGGGAAACATTTGAATATCAGTGTAAGATTGCCAGTTGTTGTTTGTATATCTTACCCAAGCGCCCAATATCCCAGACGGATCGAGAATATTACTGGTCACAAGTACACTATCCATTTCGAGTATATTATAATTCGGGCTAAAAGTTGTATTCCAGATTCTTGGACCTTCCCTGTCTCCAGGACCCGGGACATCTACGTCTGGATCATCTTTTCCAGCGTAAAAGTAAATTGTGTAAGTTCCATTTCTTCCTCCAACTTCTATAAGCTCTGCTCCCGAGGACATTTTGCCAAGGAAATTAAAGGTTAATCCAGTCCCTGAAGGATAAAGGAATACGGCTTTAATAGAATCGTAAAGGCTTTCGTATCCACCATAGGTCCAGCCGTTTTCACTGATCCCGTAGAGAGGCCTCATATTGTATCTGCGAAGAAGCTGTTTATAGAGTGAAGGAGTTACACCAGCCTTTGTCCAGTTGGAGTAGGTAGAGGAGTAGGTTATTGATACATAATTTTTACCAGTGGTCAGTTTTATTGTTTTAGTCAAGTCGTTCTGAGGAGTTCCGTTCCATGCATAACGCTCTGTGAAAGTAATAACTGCGGTGTCACCGAAGTAAGACACATTCACGTCAAACCATGAATTTTCACCTTGCGAATCGTTAAAAAGACCAGGGTGTCCCCCATCGTTATAATCACCTTCACCGTTCCAGTTGCTCATAAGATTTCCCACCACACAAGAAGGATCGGAAGTAAATACTGCAAGGGCTCGACCTCCCCTCCGATCAAAAATTAAGCACAATTTATCATTGTAAATTGTGTATTCTTTAACTCCATCTGCATCCAAGTCAAGGCTGTCAATTTTTGGGATTTCTTGAAATCTGAGAGAGTCAAGCCAAATTGCACCGTAACCGAAAATTGCTCCGTATCTTGTGTGGTTCCACAAATTTTTCCCCCAGTAAACGAGTTCTCCGCCAGGGCCAGTATGCCAAGCGGTTTCATAAAGCATAGAAGACAATGTGAGCCACCCCAATTTTGAAAATTCGTTATCTGGAGTATTCATAAGGTAGTTGTATGCAAATTTCCACAGATCTTCATAATCACCGTTAATTCCATTTCCATTCAAGTCAGGTCCATTCTCGCATCCCCATCCTACCGCTGATTTGAAATTGTTGTACCAGTTGTCATAAGTACCACCAGTCCAATCGTGGAGTTCCTGGTAGGTTGCATAATCTATATTTATGATTGGTGGGTCGTTATAGGGATCACTGTCGTAAATTTTATCAACCCCCCACCATTTTACTGCCTCGGCAATGTGAATGGGTTGTATCCAGTTTTGCTCTTTTATGAACCTTATATTCCAGTCATAACTAGAAGCGGGTGCCCCTGGCTGACCGAAATCCCAGCCCGCAACCCCTGCTGCCTTTTCCCAGTCGTCGCCATAAATTACTATCTGTTCTTGATCCGGGTCGTTTGCAAGGGAAGATAGGAGTTGATGTAAAGGATTTGAAGGGTTAGATACGTCATTCCAGACCATCTGATCCCTGGCAACTTTTTGAATAAATACAACAAAGACATAATTGCCTTCACTATCAAACATTCTATGAACTTTCCGTGAATTGTTGCAGATGCTACCATCAGGGTAAGTATGAGAATACCACTCGTGGACATTATCATCTAAAACAATACAGGGTGCAAGGTATCTACCCTGCGAATCATATTTACCGTATTCTTCGTTTAAGACCTTAATTAAAGAGTAGGGCATAAGGAGTTGTGACTTGAAAACTCGTTCTGGAACCCATATTACATTCGGATATTCAGGCCATCCAACTCCTTTAATTGAATTCTGATATAATGTTTTTGCGTACCAGAGTGAAAACTTATTTATGTTTCTATCAACATAAGGCATAATATGTTCTGCATAAGTACCGCCGACGAGGTAAACCAAATCTCCTCGGAGCCTATTAAGTAAACCACGATCGTTTTGCATCCACGTATAAGATTGAGTTAGTGTTCCTGAAATATGTATGTCAATAGGGCAGTTGTAATATTCATGGGTATCGAGGGTGCGGTGGAAAGAGTTACCATTGTATCCATAGTCCCCAGGTCTCAATGCATAGTAGCCGTTGTCTGAGAAATGCTGGTTTCCATGATGTAAAAAAGCGATTTTTGCAGTTCCACCTAAAAGTATAAGTTTAATTATTATTGCAAATAGCATGGAGTTATTATGCTATACCCATTGTAGAAATTCAACCCTTACTGCTTTTTTGAAGTCGTGTGGTATAGGATTTCCTTTTTGATCTTCTTTAAAGGAGCTTGCGCTTTTTGATTTTTTAGTTTTATGTTGTAAAATTTTAAACAGGAGGACCTATGGAGGATATCATTAGGAAGATTAAAGAAGCTGAGAAGGAAGCTGAGAAATTGATTAAAAAGACTGAAGAAGAAGCAAATCTAATAATAAGCGAAGCTCAGAAACTCGCGTCCCAGAAAATTGAAGAAGCTTTAAACAGGCGGAAAGAGATTCTTCAAACTGTTGATGATGAAGCTCAAAAACTGGCGCAGGAGAAGGTTAAAGAATTAGAAAAAGCGTTTTCAGCTAAAATTGAGGAACTGAAAAGCAGGGCGGAGAAGAAAGAAAAAACAGCCTTTGAGTTTTTAATAAGTAAACTAATATAAATTTATGGCAAAGGTAGCTTTAAAGAAAGTAGTTTTTTATGTACATTATTTAGAGAGAGAAAGATTGCTGGAGCGACTTCAGGACGAGGGACTCGTCCATTTCACCGAAATTAGGCGGGATTTAAAAGATGAATTCGAAGTTACTCATCTTTCTGAGGTTGAATTTGAATCCCATCTCGAGTCTGTATTAACACGGCTTTCTAATGCTATAAAGTTTCTTGAGAGTTATACCCGTAAAAAATCTTTTATAGAGAGCTTATATGAAGCAAAAAAGCCTGTTGAGAAGAAAGAATTTTTCAGGATAGCGCGCTGTGTTGAACCTGGTACAATTCTCGTTCAGGTTGAGACCCTTGAGCAAGAGTTGGCTCAGTTAGCCCAAGAAGAGTCCAACCTTTTGGCTCAGAAGAATTTCATTTTACCTTGGGTTAATCTGGAATACAATCTTGAAGATATAAAGAGTACCGATGAATTGGTAATGGCGCCGGGTTCACTGCCCAGCGGTAAAATAGCTGACCTTGAGGAACTCCCTTTGGCATGTCAACTTGTATATGATGATGGCAAAAGGGCCTATGTTGTTCTAATTTACCACAAAAAGGACGAGGATTTAATTCGACCAATTCTACAGGAAAAAGAGTTTGAACCTGTTGAGTTCCACGGTTACCATGGTCGCCCTGCTGAAATTCTAAGAGAATTGGATGAAAAACTTAACATCCTTGAAGAGGAAAAGAAAAATTTAAAGCAGGCAATTGAAAAAGTTTCCAGGCATTATGATGTACTTACCATATTATACGATTATTATCAATCAGTTTACAATAGAGAGTTGATAGACAACCGTGGGCTAAAGACTGCCAGTATCTCGGTTTACCAAGGTTATGTGAGGGAAAGAGAGCTCGCAAGGCTTGAAAAAGTCTTTTCCGAATTTGAAACTGCCTACTATGAAGTAGTTGAACCAGAAGATGGAGAGGAAGTTCCCGTTGAATTGGAAAACAGGAAGATTTTTAAACCGTTTGAAGGTCTGGTGAAGATGTATGGGCTTCCCTCTCCCATTGACCCTGACCCTACTGCGATCATAACGCCCTTTTTTATTCTATTTTTTGGGATTTGCTATGGAGATGCCGCCTACGGATTACTACTTTCATTACTATCTATCTGGTTTATGAGGAAGCTGAAAATTTCAGCACCCCTTTTATGGATTCTTTTTGCTGGTGGAATCGCCTCCATGATTTTCGGTGCTATTACAGGCGGGTGGTTCGGGGATTTCTTTGAAAGGGCAAATATAGGTTTTCTCAATGCGTTTCGAAGGAAGATGATGGTTTTTGACCCAATGAATGATGTGATGACCTTTTTTGCTTTAACGATTGCCCTTGGTTTCATTCAAGTAAATGTGGGACTTGCAGTAAATGCCTACAAGAGGATTAGAGAGGGAGATACCATTGGGGCCATTTCTCAGCCTATTGCCTGGATAGTTATTTTATCTTCCCTTGTTTATCTTGGTCTTTTTGCAGGTAAGATTTCAAATCCACTGCTTAATAACACGGTGAAAGCACTGGCACTATTTTTCGTCCTATTAATGGTTTTGTTCAGTTCAAGGCATAGCAGGAATTTTGTTATTCGTATTGTGAAAGGTGCCTATAATGTTTACAATGGTGTTGGCTTCATAGGGGATCTTCTTTCCTACGTGCGTTTGATGGCTCTTGGCCTAACTTCCTCTGGAATTGCAATGGCTATCAATATCTTAACTCTGCTCGTTTGGCAAATTCCCATTGCTGGTTATATTCTTGGACCTTTGGTCTTTATTTTTGGGCATTTGTTCAGCCTTGCGATAAATATTCTCGGTTCAATTGTGCATCCGTTACGTTTGCAATATGTTGAGTTTTTCAAGCAGTTTTATGACGATGGTGGGACACCGTTCCTTCCTTTGAAGTGGGAGGGAAAATACACTGAAATTGTTGAAATTAAAAAACAGGAGGTGTAAATTGACTGCAGGACTTTGGTTATCAATACTTGGTGCTGGACTGGCGACCTTTTTGCCGGGTCTTGGTTCAGCAATAGGGGTTGGCACGACAGCAAGGGCTGCTGCAGGTGTTCTTTCTGAAGATCCAAGTAAGTTTGGAAGGTTGTTTCTCCTGGTAGCCCTTCCAGGTACTCAGGGTTTTTACGGATTTATTGCGGCTCTCCTTGTCATAATTAAAGTTGGTCTTTTGGGTGAGGTTAAGCCTCTTGATTTCATGCAGGGGCTTCAGATTTTCCTTGCCACTATTCCGATAACTTTTCTTGGGTACTTTTCAGCCATACATCAGGGTAAAGTGTGTACTGCTGGTGTTGAGATGGCTGCTAAAAAGCCCGAATCTTCCATGCAACCAGTTATTTATGCAGGTTTAGTTGAAACTTACGCTGTTCTTGGCCTTCTTGCTACTATATTTATTCTACTTGGCATTAAGGTTTAAGGAGGTCGATATTGGGCCTTCAAGAGATACTGAATAAAATTAAAGAAGAGACTGAACTTAAAAGGCGAGGAATCCTCGATAGAGCAATAGCTGAAAGAGAAAGAATCCTGAAAGAAGCGGATGCTCGAGTGGAGGAAATTCTTCATAAAGCCCAGCAGGAAAAGGAGAAGCTGGTAATTCAAAAGCTTAATGCACTAATTGCAGATTACGAAATAAAGTCAAATGTTGAAATTGCTAAAATAAAAAGGGAAATTTTGAAAAGGGTTTACGAAAAGGTCCAGAGGTACATAATCGAAAATAAGCAGATTTACAGCGAGATTGTAAGAAAGCTGTTTGAACTGGTTGAATTGAATGGAGATGAGGAAATATTTGTTCAAGAGGGTGAGTCGGTAATCAACAGGGATTTCATAGACCAGATAAACAGGGAAAAGGGTTGGAAATTGAAGCTATCAGAGAATCCTGTCAGGATCAGTGGTGGATTCATTGCGAAGGGTCCAAATTCGGTTATAGACGCTTCCATAGAGAAACTCATCGAAATTTTACAGGAGGAGACTGAAGTTCATGTGTCAAACATTTTGTTTTTCTAAGTAACAGTTATGTTAAAATTACCGTTTAATAGGTATCCTTCTTTTGGAAAAGATGACCCTGAATATGCCTATGCGTGTGGAAGGATAAAGGCTCTTGAGACAAAACTGCTGGATCGTGTAAGGTTTGAACGCCTTGCAACTTCAAAAGATATAGAGGAACTCTTCAAGATGCTTCAGGATACGGAATATTCAAGGTACTTAAACGAAATACACAAGCCTTCAGACTTTGAGATTTTGCTGAAAAAAGAGCTTGAAAGGCTTTTCTCCTTAGTTTCTGAATTGTCAGTAGAGCCAGCCCTTGAAAGGGATCTAAGGCTGCCATACGATTTTTTAAATTTGAAAATACTTGTGAAGTCCCTTATTTTCGAAAAGGACTTTTCGCACGCCTTTTCTAAGTACTCTTATTATCCTGCGACTTTGCTTAAACACGAACTTGAAACTGGCAAAGGTGATATGCTTATGAAAGAAATTTATGATGCTTATGAGTATGCAATTTCCTCCTATTATGAAACCAGGGAAGTCTTCAGAATTGATTCAGCGGTCGATAATGTGATGTATGGATATTTCGCTAACTCTTCATTTTTTGAGTTTTTAAGAATCTACTACAATTTAAATGCAGACCTCAAGAATTTAATATCCTTTTTAAGACTTGAAAGGATGGGAAAACTGCAAGCCCTAAAACATGTTTTACTGGCTGCAGGATATTTGCCTCAGGAACTCTTCTATAAGGTCCCAGATTTTAACACTTTACTATATGAGATAAGGCATACAGTTTATTATCAAGTTCTTCAACCGGGGTACGCACAATATCAGAAGACTGGAAGTTTCGTTAAGATGGAAAAGGATGTTGCCAATTACTTGAACGGCCTTGTTAAAGAGGCCTCCAAAAAGGATCTTTCGGTGGAAGTATTAATATCCTACTTTTTCAGAAAGAAATACGAGGTCTCCTTACTCAGGATGATTATGGTATCAAAACTTAACCAACTCCCCAAAGAAATTGTTATTGAAAGAATTCCGGAGGTATTATGAAAAGGGTGATTTGCCTTGGAAAGTATGAAACGGTATTTCCTCTGAAAGCCATAGGAATGGAGTATAGGGTTTGTAACACTGGCGAAGAAGCAAGAGAAGCCCTCAAGAGTCTTATTTCTCAGAATTACGGCTTGATTTTTATAGAGGAGGATTATTTTCAAAGTGTTAAGGATATCGTTGATAGTTTGAAAGAGCAGGCATACCCTGCCGTAACTTTCATTCCTGGTGCGGGTGGAAGTACCGGCCAGGCAAGGGAAAAGTTGAGAGCAATTTTGCTTAGAGCCATTGGAATTGACATCTTTTAGGAGGTTGAAAATGAAATCAGGGCGAATCGTTAAAGTTTCAGGTCCTCTCGTTGTGGCCGAAGGTATGCTTGGTACTAAGATGTACGACGTTGTCTACGTTGGAGAGATGAGACTTTTGGGGGAAGTTATCGAATTGAAAGGCGATAGGGCTTATATACAGGTTTATGAAGATACCCACGGGATAGGCCCCGGAGACCCAGTCTACGAAAGCGGTTATCCTCTTATGGTTGAACTTGGTCCTGGACTTATAGAGTCTTTCTTTGACGGTATTCAAAGGCCCCTTGATAGAATAAAAGTTTTATCAGGCGATTTTATTTCCCGTGGTCTTCATGTACCTGGATTGCCCAGAGACAAGAAGTGGTTCTTTGTTCCAAAGGTGAAAAAGGGTGATGTTGTAGAAGAAGGCGATATCATAGGCGAGGTCGATGAGACTACTCTGGTAAAGCACAAAATAATGGTCCCGCCAGGTATTAACGGTGTTATCGATGATATTAAAGAGGGCGTTTTCACGGTGGAAGATGTGGTTGCGGTAGTTAAGGATAAGAATGGAAAACTGCACGAGATTAAGATGATGCAGAAGTGGCCCGTAAGAATCCCAAGGCCCTATAAAGAAAAACATCTACCTGATACTCCCATGTTCACAGGGCAAAGAGTAATCGACACCTTTTTCCCTATTGCCAAAGGTGGTACTGCATGTGTTCCCGGACCTTTCGGATCAGGTAAAACTGTTATACAGCATCAGCTTGCCAAGTGGTCTGATGCTAACATTGTCGTTTACATAGGTTGTGGTGAGCGCGGTAATGAGATGACTGATGTATTAATAGAATTCCCAGAGTTGAAAGACCCTTATTCCGGACAGCCCTTAATGAAAAGGACTGTTTTGATCGCTAACACTTCGAATATGCCTGTAGCGGCGAGAGAGGCTTCCATTTACACCGGGATCACTATTGCAGAGTATTTCAGGGATATGGGGTACTCCGTTGCTCTTATGGCCGATTCAACATCAAGATGGGCTGAAGCGATGAGAGAGATTTCAGGGCGTCTTGAAGAAATGCCAGGAGAAGAAGGTTATCCCGCGTATCTTGCAGCAAGGGTTGCCAGTTTTTACGAAAGGGCTGGGAAAGTCACTTGCCTTGGAAAGGATAACAGGGAGGGAACCCTTACTGTGATTGGAGCAGTTTCCCCTCCCGGTGGTGACCTTTCAGATCCAGTGGTTCAGTCCACTCTTAGAGTTGTTAAGGTATTCTGGAGCCTTGAAGACAAACTCGCCTACAGAAGGCATTTCCCTGCCATCAACTGGCTGACCAGTTATTCACTTTACAGAGAAAGCTTAAGGCCCTATTATGAGAAGAATGTGGCTCCAGACTTTTACGATATGGTTCTTGAAGCAATGAAAATTCTTGAGAAGGAAGCGGAACTGGAGGAGATTGTAAGGCTTGTTGGCGCAGAGGCATTGTCTCAAGATGACCAATTGCTTCTGGAAATAGCAAGAAGTATAAGAGAGGATTTTTTGCATCAAAACGCTTTTCATGAGGTAGACACTTTCGCATCTATAAGAAAACAGTACCTAATGCTCAAAGTTATATTAAAACTTTACGAAATATGTAAAGACATCATTGCAAAAGGTGAGACAACGGTGAAGGATTTAAAGAAGAAACCCGTTTGGGAAAAAGTGGCGAGGATGAAATATTTTTCAGAGGATGAATTGGGTGAAATTGAGAAATTGTTAAAGGAGATTGATCATGAAGTTAGACAGCCAGTTGGTTAAAAAGAGACTATCAAAATTTAACGCTGTTACCAATATTTCAGGTCCTCTAATGCTCGTTGAGGGCATCGGTGGTGTTAAATACGGTGAGCTTGTAGAAATTGAATTACCTTCTGGTGAGATTAGGAGGGGCGAAGTTTTACAGGTAGAAGAAGATAAGGTTTTATTGCAGGTTTTTGAGGGTACCTCGGGAATTGACATTCCAAAAACCTCAGTAAGATTTCTTGCAAAAGGTCTTGAAATTAACCTTTCCATTGATATGCTTGGGAGAGTTTTTAATGGTCTCGGTCGCCCGATTGATGGTGGTCCCGAAGTAGTTCCTGAAGAGAGAGCAGATATTAATGGGGCACCAATAAACCCTTATGCCAGGGATTATCCAAATGAATTTATTCAAACGGGTATTTCTGCAATTGATGGTTTGAACACCCTCGTTAGGGGGCAGAAACTTCCTATCTTCTCCGGCTCTGGTTTACCACATAACAGGCTTGCTACGCAGATTGCCAGACAGGCAAAAGTTCGGGGAGAGGGTGAAAGTTTTGCAGTAGTTTTCGCTGCAATGGGTATTACCTTTGAAGAAGCAGAGTTCTTTATTAAAAGCTTCAGGGATACAGGTGCTATTGGTAGATCAGTCCTTTTTATAAATCTTGCCGATGACCCTGCAATAGAGAGAATAGCAACTCCAAGAGTTGCTCTAACTACCGCTGAGTACCTTGCATTTAAGAAAGATATGCATGTCCTTGTTATTCTTACCGATATGACAAATTACTGTGAAGCACTGCGCGAGATTTCTGCGGCGAGAAAGGAAGTTCCGGGAAGAAGAGGATACCCTGGATACCTTTATACTGATCTTGCCACTATTTATGAAAGAGCCGGGCGAATAAAAGGCAAAAAGGGCTCCATTACCTTAATTCCCATTCTTACTATGCCTGAAGACGATAAGACCCATCCCATACCTGACCTAACGGGCTATATAACGGAAGGCCAAATCATCCTTTCCAGGGCACTGCACAGGAAAAAGATTTACCCACCCATAGATGTCCTTCCTTCCCTTTCGAGGTTGAAGGATAAGGGAATTGGTAAAGGTAAAACGAGAGAGGACCATTCCGACGTTTTTAACCAGCTCTTTGCGTGTTATGCAAGGGGTAAAGAAGTTCAGGAATTAGCAGTAATTCTCGGTGAGGGTGCGTTATCAGAAATTGATAAAATTTATTCTAAATTTGCAGATCTCTTTGAAGAAAAATATGTGGGTCAGGGGGAATTTGAAGACAGGAGCATCGAGGAGACTCTTGATCTCGGTTGGGAATTACTTTCTATGTTTCCGACTTCTGAGCTTAAAAGAATTAGGCCTCAGTTTATTGAGAAGTATTTGAAGAAAGCAGAGAGTTGAAACATATTCTCTGCTCACTAAACTCTGTGAGGATTTTCTAATGCTAAAAATAATCATAACTTTTTTAGTTTTTGGAAAATTTGCGTATATTGTCGAGCTTGATTCTACTTATGAAGCATACTACGAAAGCGGAATTAGTGAGAGGATTGAATATAGGCGTGTTAAAGTTTTAGAGAATGAGATTCCAGAAGAATTGAGGGCTTTAGAGGTCACCTATACTCCCTACTACAATACAGCGGATTTTGAGTTTGTGAGAGTTATAAGAGGTAGGGACACATTATATCTTGATACTGAGGATATTGTTGACGTTCTTGCCCCACCTGACCTTGGAGGTACTATTTTTTGGGGAGAGAGAAAGAAAATTCTTGAGATCAAGGATTTGAGAAAAGGAGATATCCTTGAGAGTAAGGTCAAAAAGTATGGAGGAAACTGGCTTGGCCCCACAGGAGTAGACAAATACAAAACACCTTATCCTGGATATTTTAATCAGATAGTCCTTTTTGGGGAAGAGGTTCCGGTAAAGAAAAAAGTGTACTTGTTAGAAGAATTACCAGAAAAACCCATTAAATTTGGAATTTTCAATGGGAAAATCAGACATCGCATCATAACAAAGGATGGAAAAAAGATTCACGTGTTTTATTCTAAAAATATAAGGCCTTACAAGGTGGAATCTCTCTCTCCTTCAATATACGATTTTGTGCCCAAGCTCATCGTCACCAACATTCCTTCTTGGAATGAAATGTCTCGCATTGAATTCCACAGAGCTGAGCCCAATGTTACACCTAATGAAACGATAAAAATCTTTGCAGATAGTCTTTGTAAGGGCATTATGGATGAGGATGAAAAAATAAGAAGACTATTTTATTTTGTGGCAGATGAAATTCGATACCTTGGACTCATTGAATCTGAAATGGAGGGCTACGAGCCTCACCCTGCCTGGTTAACTTTGCAGAAAAGATCGGGAGTTTGTAAAGATAAAGCAGCGTTGTTGGTTGCTCTTCTAAGGGCACAGGGCTTTAAAGCTTATTATGCAACCACTGCCGTGGGGATGAGGGTGGAAAACATTCCTGCGGACCAAACAAATCACGCTATCGTTGCTATAGAGAGAGGTGAGAATTATGAATTTCTTGATCCTACCATAGGTGCTGGTGGAAGAGACCTTTTGCCTGCATCGGAAGGCGGTCAATCGGTTTTGGTGTCGAGAGAAGATGGAGACACTTTGAGAACCATTCCTGTTTCGCCGGCTGAAAAGAATAAAGTTTCAATTTATATCTATACAAATTTATCAGGTGATACTATTCATTTTGTCTATTTGATGAACTTCGACGGCGCTTTTGATCAGAGATTTCGCAGAGTTGCCCAGAGTGGAAGGCAGAGAATGAAAAACTTTCTTCATAACATCTTAAGTGAGGTCTATTCAGGCGTTGTTGTTATAGATTCCATAAGATTTACAGACCCCAAAGACTATTCTGACTACTTCAAGGTCTGGATTTCAGGTAGAGCTTTTAATTCTGTTATCAATACTTCAGATTTCAAACTTTATAGGCCGGTTTGTTCTAAACTTACTTCAAGTTTTGTTTATTTTCTGAGACATTTGAATTCCAAAAGAGAGCTGGATTTAGTTATTTCGTCGCCTCAGACCTATGAGGTAAAGGAGTTCGTTCCACTTGCTAAGGTAGTGGAACCTTTAAAAAAGCACGTTAGTTTTGGTAAAGAACAAGCTTACCTTTTTAACTTTGAAACAGGTTATTTCGTTGACCAAGTTGAGGGGGCAAGGTACTTTTTAAACACAGAAGAAAGCGGCGGTTGGTATAGTCTTACGACTTCATTCGTATTCAGTAAGAAGAAATATTCTCCCGTTGAAGTTAAATCGATGTTTAAAGATTATCAAAATTTGCAGGAAAGTGAGAATATTTGGCTAATTTTTAAAGGAGAATAGGAAATGTTGTTCCTTTCCATATTGCTGTTCGGTCAATATATCATAAGTAAAGGTGACACAGTAAAAGTGAGTTATAAGGAGTACAGACTTGATGATAGCTTGATAATTGCCAAGGAGGAGCGAAAAATACTTATAAGGACTGAAGAGGCAAGAGAGTATTTTGGCACGATAATATTCCCTTATGACGATTCAACAGAAACTATTGAAGTTCTTTATGCCCGTACCATAACCCCTGAAGGTGACACCATAAATGTAACAGAGAATGCGATAAACAGGGTAGCAGCCCCCTTAGTTGACTCTTACCCTTTTTTAAAAAATAGAAAAGAACTCCACATTTCATTCCTTTCTATAAAGCCGGGTTCAACTATTGAATATTGCGTGGAAAGGAAGATAAAGAACTTCGATTATGTGGATGGAATTGAATATTTTAGAAGCATTATTCCTGTTGAATATGGCAGACTGGTTTTTCATTTTCCTCAAAAGTTAGGCCTAAGGTTTTATAAAGGTAACACCGAAATTTGCAACTTTTCTGAAAACTTAAGGGATTCTGCAGATTACAGAGTTTACGAAATTGAATTTAAAAATGTTCCTGAAATTGTTAAAAACGAATGGGGTGGATTTCCTCCTACTCATTTAATCTCGCCTTACGTAATGTTTACCACGTTTCCTTCTTGGGATTCCCTGATAAGCTATATTTCATTTCATTATAGAAAGCTTGAAGCAATAAAGCCTCAAAAAATGGAACTTAGTAAACTTAAGGAGTTAAGTAAGAAGATAAATTCCCCTGAGTGGGAAAATTTTAAGATTCAGGGTTATGTTCCCATAGATAGAAATCGTTCTGCTTCTTTCTATACTATGACTTATCCAGAGAAGATTTTGAGAATCTTTTCTTCCTTTGAAGGGCTCTCCTTAGCTTTGGTTCTCCGATACGGATATGATACACTTAATTTAATTCCTTCCTTGTCTGCCATAGAAAATATAGTTCTCTATGATGGCATCAGATTTCTATTTCCCATTCAGAGTGAAGAGAAGGTACTGAGTACCCCTTACGAAGGCCATATTGCACTTGTGCTTTCTTCCGATTTGAATAGTTATTCCGTTGAGCAAATAGGGTTCAGGGATGTACTTTCAGAGACGCTTTTTATCGATATACCGAGAAAGTTAATCTCATTTTCAAGTTGGGTCCCGTCAAGTAGGTTGCTCAGATCCTATTCGTGGTCAAGGAGAAGCAGGGTGGATTTTGAAAATGTGGAGAAATTCATTCCGCGGTCAAAGTTTTCCATTTATGGGGTAATTAAAGATTTTGCGGCATCTTTGAAATATGAGAATGTTCCTGATAAACCCTATTTTATATCAGGGAGGGTCAAGTATAAGTCTATCGGGTCACAAATAGGTAAATATTTGATTCTTTATATTCCTGAAATGCCAAAAATTGAGCCGGAGCTATTTAAAAATGGATACTATCTGAATCGTTGGGATGTGTCTAAGAGGAATGTTTGCTTCATAGTAAAAGTGCCTAAGGGCTATAGGGTGAAATATGCACCCCAACCAGTATCTTATGAGGACGATAAGGTCTCTTTGATAAGGGATGTGGAGTATAATCGTGGCTTAGTGATAATAAAACAGAGTATGGCTTTTTTGAAAAGATATTTTGAATACGAAGATTTAGTGAAAATGACTCGTAGTCCCGAATTTGTTAATTTAACGTCGCCTCAAGTGATTATTTTTGAGCGTAAACGTTGAATTTGAGAAGATTTAGCATTACAATCTATTTTGCTATCAAAGGAGTAGGAAATGAATAGTATGCCGATAGAAAAAATCATAGAAGAGTTCAATAAAAAAAATGGTCTGAAGTTGAAGGTAGAGTTTTTTAAAATTGAAAGTTATCGCTTAATGGTGACTTTTTGCAGTAAAGGTAATCACAACGAAAATAACTTTGATGAGGAGATTGTTGAATTTGGGAATTTTCTGAGTATTAACGCAGGAACAGACTACGACCTTATTAGACTTTACAGATTGGGAGGTGGTCGTTTTGTTGGAGTTTTTGTTCCCGATAGTGATAGAATGAAAGAGGTTATCGATTTTGGGTTTGAGCCCTTTGATATGCTTTTATGAATTCAGGTTTAATACTTGCTTTATTTTTAAGTTTTTCGCTCTATGACCCTGTCTTTCTAAAAGATTATTCCATAGAGTTTCTGGAATTACGGAAAAGCTTTATAAATTTAGGTTCAGACACTTATGTCTGGACTTTTGCTGATACTTCTGAGGAGAGGCCTTTTATAAAATTTAGCCCGAGTCTAAAGTTAATTAACATAACAAAGGATAGGGTAAATTATACCAATAGTTACATTGATCTTGCCTTCGACGCAGGTGTTCGTTTTGACCATTTCCAAGTATATGCGAAAGTTAACTTTTTCAATTTTTTGGCGCCTTACAAGTTTAAGTTTTATGAACCTTTGGCTGATAACAGATACAACCTTTATAGTTTTGATGAACAACCTATTGTCGGTGGAACCAGTCTTTTTGATATAAATGTTGAAAAGGCGTACATTCAGTATTCTAAACATAATTTTGAAATTCTCGTGGGTAGAAACAATGTGATGATAGGAGAGGCACTTCTCTTTAGTGGACTTTGCTATCCGTTAGACCACGTGTATCGTTTAAGTTTCAGTTTCAGCAATTTCAAAGTTGTCTCTGCTTTCGCAGTTACACAGGATACGTTTCCTGAGAAAACTGTCTCATATCAGACATTAGAGTGGAAGCCTTTTGACAATTTAACGGTAACCTTTTACGAAGCGGTATCCCATACGGGTAAAGATTATTTCAAATACTTTAATCCTATCTCCCTCTATTACGAAAGGCAAAGAAGGGGAACTTCCAATTCGGACAACCTCTTAGGTGGCCTCGCTGTGAGGTTTGATGTTAAGAATAGAATGAGTCTATTTTTTGATTTTTTAAATGATGACTTTATTGTTTTTAAAGGGGGAACAAGCAAATATGGGGTTTGTGCCGGTTTAGAAACGTCACTTGATACCTATTCTTTTTTAAGATTTTCTTTTGTGGCAATTCCTCGCTTTACTTACACCCACGTATCTGATACTAACGCATGGCAGATTATGGGCCTACCTCTTGGTTACCCAAGGGGAAATGACCTTCTGGATTTGTATTTGAGTTATTTAAGAAAGTTGAGAAATGGAGGTTACTTTATTTTCAGGGTTGCCCAGCTCAATAAAGGTGAGGGAACTCTGAAAGAGCACTGGGAAAATAGTGGATATCCGAAAAATATGCCTTTTCCAACTGGACAGGTCGAGAGGGAGTTGTTTGCAATGCTTGGCTACCAAAAAAGGAGTATATATGTTGGTCTTTTTACAGAGTGGAAATACAGTGAGTCTTCTAATGCCTTTGGAGCGTTCATTTACTTCAAAAATAATGTGTTCAAGCTTGTCTTTTAGTTAATGGACCCTGTTCTCCTCGAAAAATTTATTAGAGCGGTGAAGAAATATAATATGATTGTGAAAGGAGATAGGTTGCTGGTTGGCTTTTCTGGCGGTCCTGACTCGGTTTTTCTTGTTGAAATACTAAAGGATGTGGAGAGTTATTTAGGAATAAGCTTCAGTTGTTTGCATATTAATCACATGCTTAGGGGTGAGGAATCTTTTCGAGATGAAGTTTTTTGTAAAAGGTTTTGCGAAGAGAGAAAAATAGAATTGTTCGTCGAGAGGGTTGATGTAAAGAATTTAAGAAAGGAGGGAGAATCCATTGAAGAGGTTGCCAGAAGGGTAAGATATGAAAAGTATGAGGATTATTTGCAAAGGTATGGTTTTAATAGAATTGTTCTTGCTCACACTGCCTCCGATTCGGTTGAAACTTTTCTTATCAATCTGTTGAGAGGTACGGGGGTTATTGGACTTAAGGGCATCCCACCGGTGCGGGGAAACATCATACGGCCACTAATATATATTACGCGGAAAGAAATAGAGGATTATCTTGATGCGAAAGGGGTTTCTTATGTGATAGATTCCTCTAATCTTGATACTAAATTTTTGCGTAATCGTATAAGATTGGATCTTTTGCCATATTTGGAGGATATAAGACCGGGTGCCTTTGAGAAAATAAGAGAAACCAGTGAAATTATGGTGGATTTTGCCGATTTTCTTGAAAGAGAACTGGAAAGGATGGAAAAGGATGTTCTTAAAAACACTTACTCTTGGGCGATTTTAATTGATTATTCGAAGTTTAGAAATTATCATTGTTTATTGCAAAAACTTTTCATTCAGCGGAGGTTAAATTTGACCTATCAAGATGTTGAAAACATTGAGGGTTTAATTGTTTTAGGAAAGTCCGGGAAAGTTAAAGGATTTCAAGTGTTTAGTAGCGGAGGTGAGATCTTCATAGCTCCTGAGGATAAGGCTTTTCCGGAAGTACAAATTAATTTAGAAAGTTTGCCTTTGATGGTAGAAGAATTTAATTTCATGGTAAAACCTTCTGCAGAATTTTCTGAAAACCTCTTTGTGATGGGGTTTAATGAAAATGATTTCCCGGTTAAAATCAGAGCTTGGAGACCGGGGGATATTTACATGGGTAAAAAACTTTCTGATCTTTTTGGTTCCAGAAGGATTAACATCTGGAGAAGGAGATATTACCCGGTTTTTGAGAGTAAAGGGCAAATTGTTTGGGTTCCTGGATTTAGGATGGATAAAGTAAGAGGTAGAATCTTCTTGGAGGTAAGAAAAATTGATGAGGGAAAGTACTGGATTTTTGATAACTGAAGAGCAGATAAAAGGCAGGGTGAGGGAGATTGCCTCGCAAATAAAAAAGGACTACCAAGATACTGTTCCAGTTCTCGTTGGGGTTTTGAAAGGGTCCTTTATTTTCCTTGCAGATTTAGTAAGAGAATTGAGCGACATTGACGTGGAAGTCGATTTTCTTTCCGTTTCAAGCTATGGAAGATCTACAAAGACTTCAGGAATTGTGAAGATTTTGAAAGATTTATCCATTTCAATAGAGGGAAGGGATGTGATCTTAGTTGAGGATATTTGTGACAGCGGGTTAACTTTAAAGTATCTGGTTGAACTGCTTAAGGGCAGAAAGCCGAGGAGCCTGAGAGTTTGCGTTTTGTTGGATAAAAAAGAGAGAAGGCTGGTAGATATAGATTTGAGTTATGTGGGATTTGAAGTTCCTGACAGGTTTCTCGTTGGATATGGCCTTGACTACGCAGAGAGATATAGAAACCTACCTTATATTAGGGAGCTTTTGCCGGAAGAAATAAGAGAGGTGGGAAATAATGAAAAGTGACATTTTAAGAAATTTAGTTGTTTGGATACTAATTTTTTTGGTATTTTTAACCCTTTACAATTACCTTTCTTCTGACAAAGGCGTTCTTGAGATTTCATTTACTGACTTCTATTCCCATGTGGAGCAGGGTAATGTCTCGCAAGTTCTCATTTCTGGTAAAAGTATAGAAGGCCTATTTCGAGAACCCCAAAAATTTGATAAAAAAGAATATATAAGATTCAAACTAACACTCCCTTTTGAAGACCCAGAGTTGGTAAGGCTTCTTGCGTCAAAGAATGTTCAAGTTTACTCAAAGGAGAAGAGCATTGCGTGGAATTTAATAATTGGCTCAATTCCATGGCTTCTTATGTTGGGCTTTTTCTGGTTTTTCTTTTTCAGGCAGATAAATGCAAGCCAAAGAGAAGCCATTAGATTTGGAAAGAGCAGGGTTAAAGTCCTAAAGGAGTCAAAACCCCAAGTAACTTTTAACGATGTTGCGGGTTGCGATGAAGCCAAAATAGAGCTCCAAGAGATTATTGAATTCCTAAAAAACCCTCATAAATTCTCAAGGATTGGTGCGAGGATCCCTAAGGGGGTTTTACTTGTGGGTCCTCCAGGTACTGGTAAGACTTTACTCGCTAAGGCAGTTGCTGGCGAGGCCGGAGTTCCTTTCCTTTCTATTTCAGGCTCTGAATTCGTAGAGCTCTTTGTTGGTGTTGGTGCTGCAAGGGTTAGGGATCTTTTTGAGCAGGGCAAAGCCAATGCACCATGCATAATATTTATAGATGAAATTGACGCGGTAGGAAGGCTCAGAGGAGCAGGCCTTGGTGGTGGGCACGACGAAAGAGAACAGACCCTTAACCAGCTTCTTGTGGAAATGGATGGCTTTGATTCATCGGATGGTATAATAGTAATGGCTGCAACCAACAGACCCGATATTCTTGATCCTGCCCTTCTGAGACCTGGTAGATTTGACCGCAGAGTTTATGTTCCAATACCCGATGTGAAAGGGAGAGAGGAAATATTAAAAATACATACGCGGAAGATTCCTCTTGGCCCTGATGTAGATTTGAAAGTAATAGCTCAATCAACGCCAGGGTTTACTGGTGCTGATCTTGCTAATCTTGTGAACGAAGCTGCCCTTCTTGCCGCGAGGAAAAATAAGCAAGTTGTTGAAATGCAGGATTTTGAAGAGGCAAAGGACAAGTTGATAATTGGGATTGCTCGAAGGAGTATGGTAATTTCTGAAGAAGAAAAGAAACGGATAGCCTATCACGAAACAGGTCATGCTCTTGTTGCCAAATTTTTACCGGGTGCCGATCCAGTCCATAAAGTTACTATTATTCCTCACGGAAGAGCTCTTGGAGTCACCCAATCGCTTCCCAGTGAGGACAAATATCTCTATACCAAATCTTACATTTTGACTCAACTATCTGTTCTTCTCGGGGGACGCGCCGCAGAAATTCTTGTATTTAATGAGGAGTCTACTGGGGCAGCTGATGACCTTTCAAAAGCTACTGAGATTGCAAGAAGGATGGTCACGGATTGGGGAATGTCGGAAAAGTTAGGCCCCGTGACCCTTGGAAAGGAGGAAGAGGAAATCTTTCTTGGAAGGGAACTGGGCGTGAGAAAATATTATTCGGAAGAGACTGCTCGTTTGATTGACAATGAGATCAAGGAAATCGTGAAAAATGCTTTTGATAAAGCTTACGAAATTCTAAAAGCACAAATTGACCTTCTTCATAGGGTGGCTAACTATCTATTGGAAAAGGAAACCATTAGTGGTCAAGAGCTGGATGAGCTGATTAGCCAAAGCGCTACTTAATCTTAAATCTGGT